>NZ_CAXSHM010000003.1:0-176397 GCF_964237335.1 uncultured Sphingomonas sp. | reverse complement strand
CAGCTTCGCAGTCGCCTGATCAAGCCGTCATGCGCCAACCCCGTGAGCAGTTACCTGTTGGCGGCGCGTTCGGGTGTCTTGCCGTCGGGCGAAGCGTCGATGCCGTAGGCGACCTGCCAGCCCTGCTCGGCCAGCCAGGCGAGCGCAGCTTCCTCGACGACGGACTCGGTGAGCTTCGCCATCAGGCGGCGACGCCATGGCGTGCCGCGCCGATCATGCCGCCAGCGCCTCGGCGTCGCGGACGCGGAGCTCGCCGGACATCAGCTTCGGGAGGAGCGCGTCGCGGGTGGCGGTCAGGGCGTCGCTCTCCTGCACGTTCTGAGCTATCTTCCAAACAATTGCTGCGACCCGTTCACGGTGGGCAGCCACAAGCTCGACACTCGGAATTGCGAATCCGAAGGACGGGATCGCGTTTTTTGCTAGATGCAGGACAGTTGTTCCGCTTGTGTGAGCAAGTGCGTGACGGGTGAAGTCATTGCTATCGGTCAAGCCAAATAAAAACTCTCGATCAAGGTAAGATCGAGGTTCGGGGCGCAGGATCGCCACGTCCAGTGAAGCCACAAGTCGTCCAAAGCGCACATCGCCGATGACACGAGCCGGCCGTCCGATCAGTTCCGCCGCCTGCGTCACGTCTGTCTGCGAGATAACGATCTCACCATCGCTAACGACCTGCTCGTCGTTATATTTTCCGGTGTAAGGCTTTAGTCCATCTCTTCGATAACCGCCTCCCCGCTCGAATGACTTCAACGTGACCAGCGCGGTGGTCGATGGTGAGAGTTCAGCGCTCGAGTAGGATCGCCCTTTCGTAACGGTCGCGTGATCTGTCAGACGAGCCAATCCCCATCCCTCCGGCACACCATTGTCGCTGAGCCGTTCTGGGAAAAGGGACCAGAGGTCGGGAGCAAGATAGGCGGGGCGGCCTTGAGCCTTGGCGCGGGTGGGGCCAAAGTCGACGAACCAGTTCCGGAACAACGCCCGCGCGCTCGCCTCCAGCGTCTCGTTCATCCGTCGGTTAAGCTTGATCTTATCGTCAAGGGCGGAAAGAACGCCAGCGATGGCTGCCTGCTCGTCCCTGCTGGTAGGCAGCCTGACGACAGCTTGATGCAGGTGATTGCGATTTAAACCTGGCACCGCGGCTTTGTCCGAATAGGCCATGAAATCTATTAGACTGAGAAAATACCCGATGAAGCGCGGATCGTTTCCTTTGAAATCTCGAACATACAACGTTGTGTTCAGCGGCCAGAATGGCTCGTCAATAAAGAATACCTGACCAATCGTTCCGTATCGGCCCGTCACCACGCCGGGCGACGCGATCTTGGCTTCGCTTATCCGGCCAGAGATGCCCGAGGAGGAGACGAGCGGAACCAACCCGGCAGTCCGCGACTGCTTAGGCAAATCGTAACCGCGCTTCAGTTCGATCACGTCGCCCAGCGGACACTCGCGCCACCCAGCCATCACGCCGCCCCATCCACGAACAACGCCACCAGCCGCTGGTTTATATAATAGTTGTTCCGCCCGATCCGCTGCGTGTCCAAAAGCACTGCTGCCGCCAGTGTGTTGAGGTATTTGGTCGCCGTCGGCCGCGACAAGCCCAGCTCCCGTTCGACACTTTCGATCCGTCTGCAGCGATGGCGGATGAAGCCGTTGCGCGGGGCCTCGTTCATGGTGCTCATGCGACGCATCCTGGTCGCAGCACCCGCAGATCCTGCGCAATCAGCGTTCGGAAATGCTCGCTCGTGCTCGCCCAATCGAGCAGATCGACCTTCCACGGCAGGTCGCTTTCCGTGAAGTCTTCCCGCAAGTCCCCGAGCGTCCCCAAGGGCAGCGGCGTTTCGGACAGGATCGCCAGGTCCAGGTCGGACCACCGCTTCAGCCGTCGCCCGGTCGCGCGGCTACCGAACACAAAAACCGGT
This sequence comes from uncultured Sphingomonas sp., assembly GCF_964237335.1. Classification (NCBI taxonomy): domain Bacteria; kingdom Pseudomonadati; phylum Pseudomonadota; class Alphaproteobacteria; order Sphingomonadales; family Sphingomonadaceae; genus Sphingomonas; species uncultured Sphingomonas sp. The sequence goes on along the minus strand of NZ_CAXSHM010000003.1, from coordinate 174,484 downwards.
ATGTGCGGGACGTGACGCGCAAGGATCGCCTCCACGATACGCCGTTCGTCAGGCAGCAGGTGGATCGCGGGCGCGTCAGACATTCGCGGCGTCGATCCTGGCCAACAGCGCGCGTGCATCCGCCAATAACTTGGGCGCCTTGGCCAGCACTTCGCGAGCTTTCTTCTCGTCATAGGTATGCGACGTCTTGTTGCGCATATCGCGATACTCAAACCATGTTCTCGGGTCGTCGACCAAACCCATTTCGGCGGCGGTCCGCACCATGTCACGGAAGCCCAGATGGTCGACCTGCGAGGGGCTGAACGCGCGCACCTCCATTGCCCTGCCCATCGTCTTGATGCTCAGCTCATAGACGAACTCGACGCTCTGGATGGTTCCGGCGACCAGTGTGTCGCGGACCGGTTGCGGCTGAGCATCGAACCAGGCCGTGTTGTCGACCAGGTCGAGCGCATTGGACAGTGCGGAGACTGCGTTGCGCAACGCGCTGATGTCCAGTGGTCCTTGTGCCATGCCGCGATCAATCGCCGATGATCACGCTTGTCAATCGATCGCGGATCACCTGCGTCAGCCGCGCGCTTTCCGCGAACTGCTCCTCCAGCGTCGCCTGCAGCGCGGCGAACCGCTCGGCGAAGGGGATGGCGTCCGCCTCCACGTCCTCGGCACCCACATAGCGGCCGGGCGTGAGGACGTAGCCATGCCCGGCGATGACATCGTGCGCGGCGGCGCAGGCAAAGCCGGGGGCGTCGGCATAACCTTCACCTTCGCGCCAGGCGTGGTAGGTCCCGGCGATCTTCGCGATGTCGGCGTCGCTGAACTCGCGGCGGGTGCGGTCGACCATGTGGCCGAGCTTGCGCGCATCGATGAACAAGATTTCGCCGCGCCGGTCGCGCAGCTTCTTGGTCTTGCCCACGCCGTTCGACTTGTCCCTGGCCAGGAACCAGATGCAGACCGGGATCTGCGTCGAGTAGAACAGCTGCCCCGGCATCGCGATCATGCAATCGATCACGTCGCCGTCCACCATCGCGCGGCGGATGTCGCCTTCGCCGTTCTGGGTCGACGACATCGACCCGTTGGCGAGGATCACGCCGGCAGTGCCGGTCGGCGCCAGATGGTGCAGGATGTGCTGGAGCCAGCCGAAATTGGCATTGCCGGCCGGCGGCGGGCCGAACTGCCACCGCGCATCCTCGCGGATGCGGTCACCGCCCCAGTCGGAGATGTTGAACGGCGGGTTGGCGAGCACATAGTCCGCGCGAAGGTCAGGCAGTTCGTCCTTGTGGAAGCTGCCCTCGTTGTTCCAGCGGATGTCCGCGTCGATGCCGCGCACCGCCAGGTTCATCATCGCCAGCCGCCACGTCGTGTGGTTCGACTCCTGGCCGTAGATGGCGATGTCGCCGATCCGGCCGCCGTGGCTCTCGACGAACTTCTCGGACTGGACGAACATGCCGCCGGAGCCGCAGCAGGGATCGTAGACGCGGCCTTTGTAGGGTTCGAGCATCTCGACCATCGTCCGCACCACCGATCGCGGCGTGTAGAACTCACCGCCGCGCTTGCCCTCGCTGCCGGCGAACTGGCCGAGGAAATACTCGTACACCCGGCCGAGCACGTCGCGCGACGTGTCGGCGCCGCCCTTGAAACCGATGCCGGAGATGAGGTCGATCAGCTCACCCAGCATCACCGCGTTGAGCCCGGGCCGGGCATAGTCCTTGGGTAGCACACCCTTCAGGCCTGGATTGACCTTCTCGATCTCGAGCATGGCGTCGTCGACGACCTTGCCGATGCCGGGCTGCTTGGCGTTGGCCTGCAGATGCGACCAGCGCGCGCCCTTGGGCACCCAGAAGACGTTGTCGGCGCGGTATTCGTCCTCGTCCTCGGCCCCCTCGGGATATTCGGCCAGCAGCTGGAGGCGCTTGGCCTCGAACCCCTCCGATATATGCTTGAGGAAGATCAGGCCGAGCGCGACGTGTTTGTAGTCCGACGGCTCCATGTTGCCGCGCAGCTTGTCGGCCGCGCGGAACAGCTCGGCTTCGAAGCCAAGATCGCCGCCTGACGGGGCTTTGGGTGTTTTCGCCATCGTTGTTCCAAGCTGTTCGTCTCGAGGCTCCGTATCGGGGAGTGGCACAGGCAACCATAGCGAACCACGCGGGCCGCCCGACATAGGTCGCTCCAGCCTCAGCATCGTATTCGCGCCACCAATCAGCGATCCGATTTCACCAGTTTCGCGCGCGCCCGCAGGCGCCCGAACAGTCGCCTTCTCCGCCTACACACCCCGGGTCGTTGCCAGCACCGCCGTCAACCGCCGACGCGACAAGACCGGACGCGATCACCGTTCACCCCCCGACGCCGCTCGCATCGTCATGAATTTTGCCATTACCGGAGATGCCTCCACCTCTATTCTGGCACACGCTGTCACCGTCTGCGGACGCAGTTCCTTCCCACCACCAGATACTCGACCAAGAGCGCCGTCAGCGCTGAAAACCAGCCGCTCGTTCGACCGAAAATTTGCCATATGCGTTAATAAAGGAGTTTCCGGAGATGTCCCGTCAAGCCACACGTGAAACCCCGAATTGCTGGCGTAATTTGGGAGTTATCGGAGTACTTCTGTTTTCCCTTCAGAAACCTATCTTCCCGAGTCCGCGTTGATCCTATCTCTCCGAAAGGCATAATCGGTTCCTTTCGAAATAAATTTCGAGGTTATCGGAGGTATGATCAATCACTACTGATCCGGCCGACCTTTCGAGCGCGATCGGATGCCGCCGATCAGCCGCGACAATCGCCAGACACTGGCTACCCTCCTACCCACGCGCGCCAATATTTCATAACGATCTCTTCGCCTTGCTATAATTAGGCTATTTCCGGAGTACCACCCGAGGCGTACTCGTGTCGCTAATTACGCCATTATCGGAGTAGTATAAGGAAAGTACTCCGATAACCCGATAATTCGCTACGTTGCCTGGCACGCAGCGCCGTCACAAGCGACTTCCGACCGCGCTATAAGGGCATCTTTGAGTTACCGGAGTACTATAGGGCCACGTCGGACCTAAGATAGCCGGCATGAGACCGGCCGGGCCATCCAGGGTAGCTAATTTTCAAGCGCAATACCGCTAAAGTTACGCGGTTCCGCGTATCCTCAGCTTGAATGCTGCGTTGCCCCTCCGTCCGTCGGGAGCAAGGCCGCCGCAGGCGGGTGGCGATGGCCGGGGCCATCGGGGTCGCCGCGAAGCGGCTCGGGTCGCCCTTCCGGCTCACAGCAAGCTCTGCCGCGACCGAGCGTGACTGGATTACACAATCTGTGCCGCTCGGGATAGCGTCACGACTCTGCGACCTCCCCTCGCGCCACAGCCGCCGGACATAGCTCAACCGCATGACCGCCAACCAGACCTCGTTGCTTGTTCGAAGCGTGGAAAAGCTCCGCCGGAAGGGGTGCCGATGATCAGGGCAGTGGGAAGGGAAAAAAGGTGCCGAAAGGCGCCGTCCCAGCGGCTCTGATCATCATGCGGGCTGCCCGCTCCACAGAGGAGAAGAGAAATGCGCGATCCATTGCGCCGGACCGACGATACACGAATGCCCTCGGCGGTCCTGGCCTACGACCTTGAGACCATTGCCCCGACAATGCCGGACGGAAGCTTCCCACCGTGGCCGACGCACCGGATCGTCGCCGCCGGCTTTGCCCGGGCGTCATGTGTCGATGGCAATTGGCGGTTCGATATCGATGCCCACGTCGTGGGAGGCGATATCGATGAGGCCGCGCTGGTGCGCGAAGCCGAACGGCGGATCGGCTCAGCCGAGGTGATCACGGGGTATAATTCGCGAGGATTCGATTCACTCGTCCTCCGACTCGCTGCCCAGCGACTGCGTTTGTGGGAGATGCCAGCGATCGCCAGGCATGCGGCGATGCCTCGCTTCGACGGCGCCCATGCCGACCTTGCCGACTTATACGCCGCATTCGGCCGCAAGGTCGGGCTAGCCGAGATCTGCGATGCGATCGGCATACCGGTGAAGACTACGACCAGCGGCGGCGATGTCGCAGCGCTGTGGGAGGCCGGCGAGACCGAGCGCATACGCATCTATGTCATGGAGGATGCAGCCGCGACACTGTGCGTCTTCTTCGCATGGCTCGCCGGAAGGGCGGCAAACGAGGCGCTGGTTGCGCGCCCGATAGCGGCGCTCGCCCGTCACATCGAGGCGGAGCCGGCGCTTGCGTCCCTGCAGCCATTCACAGACGCCGCGCTGATCCGCTGGGCAAGGCCGCGCGCGATGGTGGCCGACATAGCCGCTGCGCTCGACCGCCTCACCGAGCGGCTCCGCCGCGAGGAGGAGGAGCGCGCCTTCGCCGCCTGATCTCGCGGCATCGCCAGCGTCAACACCGCCCCCGCGTCACCAACCCTGCCGGCCCGGCCATCCACCCAGGATGGCCGGGCCGTTCTCGTTTTTGGAACATTCTCATGACCAACCACGCCACTCTCGACACTTTCACCGACACCATCGCGCTTGCGACCTGCTGGCTCAACAAGCCGGCGTCCAACGACCGTCTCGCCTGCACGCTGCTGGTCGGTGCGGCGACGCTCGTCGTCAGCCGCCGTTTCGGTCAGCTCGCCTTTGATCTCCAGGCGCACAGCAGCACCGTCACCGACAATCCAGCCGGCACGATTGCCTGGCTTGCCGAGCGACTGCCGGTCGAGCCTGGCCGGCTCCTGCTCTGGCGGGCGGAAGACATCGTGGTGCCCTCGCTGCTCGCCGCCGCCGAAACCGCCCGTGACATGCTGGCCGGCGCTCGGCTGCTCCGGTCGATGCAGCACGCCTTCGCCGACGAGGTGGTCGATGTCGCCGAGTCTCATGGTGGCAGGCAAGCCCGGTCGTTCGATGCCGTCGCCCATCGGCACGGGCTACCGTTCATTGCGATGACGGATGATCAGCTGGGCGATGCGCATCGCACCGGCTGCCATGGCGCCATCCGCGACTATCTGGCCGGCCGCGCCAAGGCGATCTGGCAATTGTGGCTCCAGACCCGGGCGGACGGGGAGGCGCCGCGGGTGATGACGGAAGCGTGGCTGGAGAGCCCTGAGGCGGAGCTGAGGCTGTGAGCACCTGTGAAACGGAAAAATCCGCGGACTGCCATCTTAAGGGGAACAGCAATGGTTGACCAGTTCAGCGGCGTCGTTGTGCATCGGCAGCGGTTCACGCTCGCGCTCAGGCGCGAGATGGGCTGGCCCTCTTTTCGGCCAGCGAACGACTGCCTCGATTTTTCGATCGGCGGCCCGGTCGATACCGTGACCGGCCTCAAACTGGCGCGGATCGTCGAGCGGGAATGCAAGGACCTGATCCACACCAGCTGGAGGAGGCCTGCCGCCCCCTGGCCGTGCGATTTTGCAGTCGTGATCCGCATGCTGCTGACGCTCGACGTGGTCACCGGCCTCGCGCCGTGGTGCGCGGGCGACGACGACCCGGTCATCCTCGTCGGTGTCGACGAGTTCTTCGCGCACGATCGACGCGGCTCGCTCGTCCGGCTGGCAGGCCGACCGGCGATGATCGTCCCGGGCCGCCGGCTCGCCCTGCGGCGGATCGAGGCCGCCGCAAGAGCCAGGAGCGTCAGGCACCTGGCCGGCAAACGGCTCGTGCGGACCGGCGGCGACTGGATCGAGCCGGAAGTTCCGGCCGAGATCCCGGTCCGATTCACCTGACCCGTCACGCCGGGTGCATCACCCAAACACCAACGCCACCACCGCTTTCCATTACCAAGGAGACGATCATGACCATCGACCTGCTTACCGGCGCGCGCATCCGGCGCCCCGATCCATCCGCCAACCTCGATCCCGAGACCCTCGCGTTCGAGCGCTTCCTCCGTGCCCGCCCCCGCCATGACGAGCCCGATCGTCAGCTCGATGCGCAGGTGCGGCCGGTCAGCGAGGAATGGCGACTCCTAGGACGTCGGCCAGCCTACCGGACCGCGGTGGCCAATGTTGCGTATATCTGGCGCGACGCGGGCGCGGCGGATCGGTTCGGGCCGATGCCGGCCGCCTTTGCCGAGCGGCGGTGCGAGGTGCAGGGAGCCGGCCTGCTGCTCCCCGCCAGCGCGCCAATCTGGGCTACGGGAGACTATACCATCTGGGAGGAGGCCGACCAGGCAACGGCGGCGTTGGGCGATCCGACCGCGGTCGCGGCATGGCACGTCATGCTGGAGATCCCCGTCACGATCCCCCGCGCGCGCTGGACCACGCTCGTCACCGGCTTCGCCGAGCGCGAACTCACCGCCAAGGGCGCGGTAACGGCGTGGGCCGTGCATGCGCTCGCAGGCCCCGACGGCGAGTGGATCGTTCGCCCCCACTGCCATATGGTAGTTACGGCCCTCCACTGGCGCCACGATCTGCGCCATAGGCGGCGTCATCCCGGGTGGATCGGCCGCACTCGCCATCAGTGGCAGCTAGCCAGTAAATGGCGCGGCGAGATGTCCCGGGCCTGTCTTCTCGCCTAATCGATGTGACGCGGGTCGGCGCGAAAGAGCGTAAACCGTGCGCCGGCCTGCGTGTCTGTCTTGGCAAACTCCATCTGCGACCCATCATCCTCTTGTTGGAACGTCTTGACCGCCCGCACCATCGCACTATGTCTCTCAAATGAGATACAGGAGTTGAGTGATGCCGCAAACGACCATGCTGCATGTCCGCCTCGACGACGAGGTGAAGGCCAGAGGCAATGCGGCGCTCGCGGCAATGGGGCTGACGGCGGCCGATGCGGTGCGGCTTCTCTACCACCGTATCGTCGTCGACCAGGCATTCCCGCTCGAGCTGAAGGTGCCCAACGCGGCCACGCTGGCCGCAATGGTCGAGGCTGACGCGATGATCGCGGAACGGACAGCGCGGTTTGGGGATGGCGAGGCGATGGTAGCGGCCTTGAATGGCTAGGAGCGCGACGTCGAAGCGCGCCGCACATCCGCGCGCCTGCGACTATACCAACGCGTTCAGCAAGGACTGGGCCCGCCTGTCGGGCTCTGGCCGCTACGACATGCACCGGCTGAAGGCGGTCATGGTCCAGTTGATAGGCAACGATGCGCCGCTTGGGGCGGAGTGGAAAGATCATCCGCTTAAGGGCGATTGGGCCGCCCATCGCGAATGCCACATCGGCGGCGATTTCCTGCTCATCTACAAGGTCGATGATGCCGCCGGGAAGAGCGGCATCATCGTCTTCGTCCGGGCGGGAACCCACGCCGACCTGTTCGGCGAGTGACAATGCTCAGGGCGGCGACGCACCGCCGGCCCGGGCGAAGCCGGCGTCGCTGCGGCGCTTGCGAACGACGCCGCTGCCGGTCCGCGAACGCTTCTCCAGCGGCAGAAGCGCGATCGGGGCCGGTGCGAGGTGCCTGGTGATCTCGGGAATATAGCGCGTCATGAACGCCTGACGCTCGGCCAGGACGACATCGAGCCCCTCGGTCGCCATGCGCTTTGAGTAGAATTTTGCATTCACGCCCTCGCGGGCGTGCCCCATGATGTCGCAGCGCATGATCGCGTTGACGCCCTCGACCTCGTAGAAGCTCGAGCCGAGCGACCGGATCGAATGGATGTCCGGTCCCTTTCCGGCGGCATTGACCGGGAGCGGCAGCCGCACGGCGATATAGTCGACCATGTGCTGCCACGCGCGTTCATACAAATGGGCACCGCCTCGCTTCTCGGCATTAAGGTAAAGCTCGGGGAAAAGCGCTGCATGATCTTCCGCCCGGATCGCCTCGACATAGTCGAGGAATCCCAGCCGGATCAGCTCGGCGTGGATCGGCAGCACGCGCTTACGGGCGCGGCGCTTCTCGCCTGCCATCTCGCCATCCCGGCCGCGCGTCAGATTATCGCGGATGTGGAAATGCGGGACGGGGTGGTCGGCGACAATGTCGGCAACCTCGAGCCCGCAGGTCTCCTCACGGCAGCTGTGATGATAGAACCACAAAAGAGGTGCCCAATAGGCCGCGTCATGCCAGACCTGCGGCCTGGTTCCATCGTCGCACAGGCGGCTCAGCGCGCCCCCACCGCCTGTATATAAGGGCGAGTGAAACAGATGGTCGAGGTGGGCGGTCGTCCAGGGTGGACGCGTGTCGATATCGGGATCGTCCTTGATCGCGATCCGGCCGGCGCCGAAGTTCATGATGATGGCGCCGGGCATGCGGGGCATCCATGAGGTGGTGCCCAGGTGCTTGGCGACCGTTGCCATCGTCGACAGGTCGCGATTGACGGTCTTGTGACTGCGCCGGCTGGCCGCCGTCAGCGGCGGCAGTTCCGCCATCACGTCGGCGAACGGGCGCGCCATCGCGCCCTCGGTCAGCGATCCATAATAGAATTTGGCGGGCACCTTCTGGATGCCCTTCTTGAACGCCGCCGCATCGAGATGGGTATAGGCCCCAAGCGGCTTGTCGCCGGTGATCCAGGCGAACGTCTCCATGATGCGGCGCTGCTGCTTGAGGTCGCCCTTCCAGGTGTCGTCGGTCTTGAGATCGATGAGCACGTCGGAGATCGCCGAGCTGAACGGCCGCGGGTCGTAGACCTGGAACAGACTTTCCGGGGCCGGCTGGTTTACCGGCGGCGCAGTCTCTTGAGCCCGGGTGCTTCCACCAGAGACCAGCGCGCGCGCGGCGTCGGACGGCGGCCCGAGGTCGGCCATCAGCGCCGCCACCGGATCGGGCGCATCCATCACGTCGTCGTCGAACACGCGGCTGACGCGCGTGCAGGCGCTCGCAGCGGCACGGATCAGGTGCGTCCGGCCCACCGCGATGCTCGAGCCGGTCACGGGCGCACCAATCGCCCTGAGCCGTTCGGCGACCGCATCGTCGGTGAGCATGTCGCGAATCTTCTGCGCATACTCCTCGATCGAGTGGATCTCCGCCTCGAGGCCGCGCTCGACCAGCTCCGCGCGATCGCGGTCGGTAAGGCCGAGGTGCCGATCGGGGCGGCGGATGATCCGGTACGCCTCGGCTTCCTGGGCGGCGACCTCGGGCACTGACGACGACCAGGGAGCGTTCTCGTAGGCGCTATGGACGTAGAAGCGCAGCTCGGCTTCGAGCGCGACGCGGAACAGCGCCTCGATCTCGGTGCCGGTCAGCGTCCGCCCATCCTCCAGCATCGTGTCGACCGTCGCCTTTGTCGTCATGAAGCGCGCCGACAGCATCGCCGCGCGGGTGCGCGCGACCCGGGGGTCGGCGGTGCCCAGCGCTGCCGGTATCACCTTGGAGATTACATTTCGGTAATGGACGCGGCGCTGGAAGATGTAGCGGCCGTTGATGCGGCGGGTATGGGGAATGCGGGACACGGGGCTTCGGCCTTTTCCGCGTGTATCACCGCCATGTGGTCTGCCTGTGTTACAGACCATGATAGCGGCACACGCAAAGTGGCGGAAATCCGTCGCTTTCGCGATAAAGTGGTCGGGGAGACAGGATTCGAACCTGCGACCCCCTGGTCCCAAACCAGGTGCGCTACCAGCCTGCGCCACTCCCCGACGACGGTCGCCCTAGCGCCTCTCCCGCCGGAAATGAAGGGCGTAGATCGTGTCGACGGTCAGCTGCCACGCGGCGGCAACAACCATCGAAAAGCGTCTACTCGCCACCTTGCACGAACATGTCGTCGGTGTCGACCTCGTCCTTCGTCGGACGCTGACCCTCGAACTCGGGGACGTCGGTGAAGGCATCGACGACCGGCTGTTGATCGGGCGCGCTCGGATCGACGGGAAATGGGTGGGGGTTCGTCATGGTGGCACTCCTGGAAAAGACTGGCGCGACGTCATCGATCGACGTCAGGTCGCTCGATCCGCCTACAACGCACGGCAATACCGTTAGACCACGCACGTTCTTGCTGAGGCGCCTGGCACGATCGGGTGCCGCGGCGATCCGAGGCGGCGATGGCTCCGCCGCTATTGACCATGTCTCACTTCAAGCGCAGAACCATCGCCGACGGCCGCAGCATAGCGGCCGCGACAGGAGACGACGGGTCCGATGGTTATGCTTCTCGTGGCGTGGATTTTCGTAGGCATGGCATTGGCGCTTCTCCTCGCTGGCACCGCGGACAGATTGAAACGCGTCGCCTCCGCTCGCCGGGACTAAGGTCCGCGGGAACGCAAGTCCTGATGCTGGGCAATGGCAACGCGCGGGTTGCGGCGCGTTGAGGCGTCCACTGATGGCGGTCTTTGCCGCTCGGGCCTCGAACGCCGACAAGGCGCTGCGGACGTACAACGAGGCGGCGGGTGGGCCCGGCAGGACTTGAACCCGCAACCTAGCCGTTATGAGCGGCCAGCTCTAACCAATTGAGCTACAGGCCCGCGCCGATCCGCCGGGTAGCGCGGTCATCGCGCGGCGGCAATCACCTCGTCGAGCGTCGCTGCGCGATAGCCTGCCGCATCCAGTGCCTCGAGCACGACGCCCCACCAGGCCCAGAAGCGCGCGAGATCGGCGGCATCACGCACATAGGGCGTATGACCCGGGACCAGCGACGGCGAGTGGAACGACAGGTTCAGCACGCGCAGCCCCTCACCCGCGGCGATCCGGATCGCCTCGACTACGTCGGCGGCTGGCATGTCCTCCGGCGTCAGCGCCACGCGCCCGACCAGCCCGAGCCGCGCGAGCAGGCCCCGCCCGTGCCGCACCCGCCCCGCCGCCGCATGCCAGCGCGCGCCGCGACGCCGAAACCGGCCGGTGAAGACGGTCGTCAACGGCAACTCGATCAGAGAGCCGCCCGAACCGGTGCGGTAAGCGGCCGAGCCGACCGCGCGGAAATCCGGGCCGTCGTCGCGCGTGTAGTCGTAGCCCGCGCGCACCGAGCTATCGAGCCGGTAGCCGCGCTCCGCCAGCAACGCGGCGGTCGCCGGCCCGATGCCGTAGCGTCCGGCCCGATACGCCAGCGGTCGAACGCCCAGCGCGGCCGTGATCGCGTCGGTCAGCACGTCGATCTTGGCCGCCTCGACCGAGCGCGGCAGGTTGCCGGGATAGGTGGCAGCGGGGCCGACGACGTCCTGGAACGGCGGATTGACCCAGGGGTGAAGCTGGGCGCCGATCGTCGCGCCGCCCTCCGCCATCACCGCGCGCATCGCCGAAACGGCGCGTGCGTCGGTCACGACCGGATGATCGACCATGTAGGTCACGGGCACGCCCAGCGAACGGAAGCGGCGGTGCGTGGACGGCAGGGCGGCGATGGCGGTGACCGCGCGCGCGCGCGGCGTCAGCGGCGCGGACCAGTCGAACTCCTCCTCCGTGTCGACGAACAGCGTGAAGCGCGACCCGAAGCCATCGGGCCATCGGATCAGGGCGTCCATGGCGGGCGCGGGCACACGATAGCCGCCGCGGGATCCCCGTTCCGACACCTCAACTCGCGTAGGTCTGGCCCATCTCCTGCGTGACAGCGGCCGGTAGCCGAAGAGTCAAGCGGCGCGGCTCGAAACCGAGCGATCCGCCGAGCTCGGCGGCGAGGTTCTGCGCCAGCCGCAAGGCGAACCCCGCCCCGAGCAGCGGAGCGCCAGGCAAGGCGGCCTCCTGCTCGGCATCGATGCTGAGCAGCCGGTCCGGCGTGAGCGCCGCCAGTGCCGAGGGCCGGTCGGCGACGACGAGGACATGCCCCTCCCCATCCCGCATCGCCGCGACCGACAGCCGCTCGCCAGGCGCGCAGGCCGACACCAGCGCGCCCAGCAGCCGGGCGATCAACCGCTCGGCCGCGCGATCGTCCACTTCGAGCACCAGGCCGGGCGCGACCGGCGTCAGCGACACAGCGGCACCGCGCAACGCCGCCAGCGGCGCAAGATCGTCGAGCGCGCGGGCGAGCAGCGGCGCAAGCGGCACCGATCCCGGTCGCAGGTCGAGCGCGCCGCCCTCGATCCGGGCGGCGGTGTCGAGGTCGTCGATCGCGGCGATCAGGTCGGCGGCGTGCGCGCGGATCGTGCCGGCGCGCACGCGATAGACCGTCGGCACCGGGCCGAGCATCTCGCGCTCCATCAGTTCGGCGAAGCCCGCAATCGCATTGGCGGGCGTACGCAGCTCGTGGACGAGTTGCCGCAGCGAGTCCGCGCCGGCCGAGCGCGGCGCGATCGGGAGCGATCCGGCCAGCCTTGGCGCGGCGCTTTCGTCGGGTCGTGGGCGGCGCGCGACACCGTTGTAGCCGACGAACCGGCCGCTCGCCGGATCGAACCGCGGCTCGGCAGTGATCCGCCACGATCCCGCGGCCTCCGAAACGCCGCCCACCACCATCCGGGCGTCGCGGAACGGCGCCCGGCGGCGGAACGCGCCCGACGCGACGCCGTCGACCGCCGACGATGGCCCGGCCGTCCCCACCAGCGACAGGCCGATCACCGGCGATCGCGCGACCCCCTCGACGCCGCGGATCGCACCAGCCGCGTCCGTCTCGAACCGGAAGGTCAAGACGGTGCGGGCAGCCGTCGCGGGATGCTGCGCCTCGTCCGGGCCCGACAGTTCACGCTGGCGCTGGAACGCCTCGATCCGGGCGACGAGGTCCGAGATGGGGAACCCGTTCCCGGCCGTGTCCCCATCCGCGTTCGGGTCCGGCGCGGGGGGCAGCGCGGGATCACCGGACCGGCGCAGCGCTTCCGACACGACGGGCAATCCGGCAGCGACGACGCCCAGCGCCACGAAACTGCCCTCTCCGACAGGCGGCGTGGGCGGCGCGGGAGCAGGCGCAGGAGCCGTCCGCGCGCCGACGAGCTCCGCGGCCTCGGCTGGCCGGGCGCCGTCGTCCGGCGCGTAGGGCAGCACGAAGTCGGTCGCCCCGAAGCTCTCCAGCGCACGCTCCACTTCGGCCGGCAGGTCGCGCCGGTGTCGCAGCACCGATCGCCCCGCGGGCGACAGCGCGGGCAGCAGCGCGACCCATTCGTCGCTCGCAAGCGTGGCGGTGCGCAGGACGGGCGCCGCGATCGCCAGATCCTCCTGCGCGAACAGGGACACGAGCTCGACGCCCGGCGACGCGAACGCCAGGCTGCGCGCACTCGCGGCGCGCGTCGCGGCGGACACCGACGACCGGATCGCGCGCAGCCTGTCGAGCGCCTCGGGCAGCGGGGCCGCCCGCCCGCGACCGATCAGGTCGACGATCTGCCGCCACGCCGATGCGGCGCCGAACGCGCTGTCCGTGTCCGCGGCGAGCACCGTTCGCAAGCTGTCGTCGAAGCGCACCGAAGTCCCCAGACCGTCCGCCGGATCGGCGCGTCGGGTCAAACCTTAACCCGCCCGAATCGCCGGCGGAACCATCCATTTCGGTACGGTTCAAAGTGGCACAATTGCGTTCGCGCGTCAGCTTCCTATAGCGGCGCCAAGCGAACCGGGTGTCCGGGCCGCCACAGCGTCGGGAGGAGCGCGCAAAATGGCATTCGACCGGATCGACCGGCAGATCATGGCACTGTTGCAGGACGACGGACGGATGACGAACGTCGACCTCGCCGAGCGCGTCGGCCTGACCGCGCCGCCGTGCCTGCGGCGGGTGCGCGCGCTGGAAGAGGCGGGCGCGATCCGCGGCTATCATGCGGAGCTTGACGCAGCGAAGCTCGGTTTTCCGATCACCGTGTTCGCGATGGTCAGCCTGCGCAGCCAGGCCGAGCACGACCTGACGCTGTTCGAGGAGCATGTCGCCACCATCCCCGAGGTGCGCGAGTGCCACATGCTGAACGGGGAGATCGACTTCATCCTGAAGATCGTGGCGCAGGACCTGCGCGCATTTCAGGAGATATTGACGACGCATCTGACGCCGGCGCCCAACGTCGCGGGCGTCAAGACGTCGCTGACGATCCGTACCGCCAAGGCGCTGTCCGGCATACCGGTCGTGCCGGAATAGCCGGCCGATCCCGCTCCATGGCCGTCGGTGGCCATGGAGCGGGGTGGTGGCGGTCAGGCGACCGCCGGATGATCCAGCGACAGCAGCCAGAATTGCGCGATGTCGGTGTTGGGCGAGCCGGTGACGGCGCCGAACGCGGTCTTCGCGCCCGCCTTGTCGCCGGACATCGCGAGCGCGATGCCCAGATGCAGGTTGACCGTGTCGTTACTCACGCCCCCCTTGCTGAGCGCGAGCTGGTACAGCGGAATCGCGGCGGTATAGTCGCCCTTGCCCAGATACGCGTCCGCGGTCTGCGACGCGAGCGCGCCGTTCGCGCCCGCACGCGCCCGGGTGGCGAGCGTGGTCAGCGGCCCCTCGCTCGCGATCGACTTGTTCGCGTCGGCGAGGATGCCGGTGCCGTTGCCGCCCGTCGCCGGGACCTTGCCCGCCGCGCGGCCCTCGGTGATCGCGGTCCTCGCCTCGTCGGGCAGCCCGGCCTTCAGTACCTTGTCGGCATATTCCTCATAACCGTACTGATCAAGCGACTTGGTCGAGCGCATCAGCCGGAACAGATCGATGGTCTGGTTGCGATCGAGCGTGGCGAGCGAGCCCTGCTGGAGGCCATAGATCGTCATGGCGTCGTGCCAGTTCTTCGACGTCGGATAGGCGCTCAGCCAGCGCTTCAGCCAGTCGAGCGCCTGCGGCTTGTTCTTGGTGTTGACGCTCTGGCCGAGCGCGTACTTGTAATAGGATTCGGGTGCTGGCTTGCCCGTTGCTTCCGCCGTCTCGACCACCTTGCCGAAATCGGCGGTGCCGCCCGCGACATCGCCCGCGTTGATCTTGGTCTGCGCGATGATCAGCGGCAACTGCGGCTCGACATACCCCAGCGTCTGCGCCTGCTGATAGTCACGCAGCGCGCCCGCGAAGTCGCGCTTCTTCTCGGCGAACTGACCAAGGAAGAAATAAAGCTGCGCCTTTTCGGTCTGCGGCGTCTTGGCGTTGTCGACCAGCGACTGCAGCGTCGGGGCGAGGACCGACTGGTCGCCTTGCGGATCGGCCTTGAGCTGCGTCTGAGTCACCTGGATCCGCATGTGCGCGGCCGCATATTTGTCGTCGTCCGTCTTGGCCACCGCCTCGACCGCCGCGACGGTCGACTGCATCGCCGCGACGTCGGTGCCCTTCAGCGCCGCCTGCGCCGGGCCGGCCGCCTTGATGAACTCGGGCGAGTAGCTCGGGCCCGTCGCCGCCTTGTCGTCCTTCTTGGCGTCCGCCGGCACCGACACGGCGAGGCCGCCGACGCCGGCCAGCAGCGCGGCGGCGAGCGTGAGCCTGGAAAACTGCGTCATCGCGATACTCTCCTGTTGCGGCGGGAGCGAGCCGCCGGATGGGTTGGGGCGCGTATAGGCGCTGCCGCCGGACGTTCAAGCCGAGCGGCGCTGAACCGGCATTGAACTGGCCGGCGGCGGCGCTTACCCAGCCTTGATGATCGCCGTCCTCTCCCCCGCCAAGACGCTCGATTATGCCACGCCGCTGCCGCCGATCGAGGCGACGCATCCGCGCTTCGGCGAGGAGGCCCGGACGCTCGCCGCCGCCGCCGGGCGGCTGGGCGCGAAGCGGCTGGGCGACCTCATGGGCATCTCCCCCAAGCTCGCGACGCTCAACGTCCAGCGGTTCCGCGGCTTCGCGGAGGCGGAGGAGCGGCCGGCGCTCTACGCGTTCGCGGGCGACGTGTATCGCGGGCTGGAGGCGAAGACGCTGGAGCCGGAAGGGGTGGCCTTCGCGCAGGATCATCTGCGGCTGCTGTCCGGCCTCTATGGCCTGCTCCGCCCGCTCGACGCGATCCGGCCCTATCGGCTGGAGATGGGCACGCGCTGGGCGCCGCGACGCAAGGCTTTGACCGACTGGTGGGGGGACCGGATCGCGGCCGCGCTGGCCGACGATCTGGCGGAGGAGGGTTCGGGCGTCGTGCTGAACCTCGCCAGCCAGGAATATTGGGCCGCCATCGGCGATCGGCTTGCCGAGAACGTCCGCGTGGTGGCGGTGGACTTCCGCCAGGCCAGGCCGGACGGGCCGAAGTTCGAGAGTTTCGCGGCCAAGCGCGCGCGCGGCACCATGTCGCGCTGGATGGCGGAGCACCGGATCGAGGAGATCGAGGCGATGAAGGGCTTCGATGCCGACGGCTACCGGTTCGCCGAACTGGTCGACGGAGACGCCGATCATTGGCGGTTCGTGCGCGGATGAGCGGCGGCTCCTCTCCCGCGATCGTCGTCGGCGCGTCGGGCGGCATCGGCGCCGCGCTGGCGGAGGCGCTGGCCGACGAGGACCGCGCCGTCACCGGCCTCGCGCGCTCGTTCGTCGGCGACCGGCACCTCGATCTGGAGGACGAGGCGAGCATCGCCGCCGCCGCCGCGCGTGCCGGATCGCCCGAGCTGGTGATCGTCGCGACCGGCCTGCTGCACGACGCGCACCGCGGCCCCGAGAAGGCGTTGCGCGACCTCGATCCCGCCTGGCTCGCACGGCAATATGCGGTGAACGCGATCGGCCCGGCGCTGGTGGCGAAACACTTCCTGCCGATCATGCCGCGCACCGGTCGCACGCTGTTCGCGGTGCTCTCGGCGCGCGTCGGCAGCATCTCGGACAACAAGCTCGGCGGCTGGTACGGCTATCGCGCGAGCAAGGCAGGCCTCAACCAGCTGGTGCGCACGCTCTCGGTCGAGGAGCGGCGGCGCAACGATCGCTCGATCGTCGTCGCGCTGCATCCCGGCACCGTCGACACCGCGCTGTCGAAGCCGTTCCAGTCCTCCGGCCGCGACCTGTTCGATCCCGGCCGCGCGGCGGTACAGTTACTAGATGTGCTCGACGGGCTGAAGCCGCCCGACAGCGGCCGGTTGTTCGGCTGGGACGGAACGGAAATTGCGCCCTGACCCTCCCACGTCTCCCCGGACTTGATCCGGGGTCCCGCTTCTTCCCACGGGTCGCCAGAAGCGGGACCCCGGGTCAAGCCCGGGGTGACGAGAGGGTGGCCATAAGGACGCGCGCGGACTAGACCGGATCAACTCTCCGATCCCCGCAAGGCCCATGATTTGACCGATACGACCCTCGCCGATCCGTCCGACATCTCGCCGATCTCGATCGTCGAGGAGATGAAGACCAGCTACCTCGATTACGCGATGAGCGTGATCGTGGCGCGCGCGCTGCCCGACGTGCGCGACGGGCTGAAGCCGGTGCATCGCCGCATCCTGTTCTCCGCCAGCGAGAGCGGCTTCGTGTACAACCGGCCATATCGCAAGTCGGCGCGCATCGTCGGCGACGTGATCGGCAAATACCACCCGCATGGCGACACCTCGATCTACGAGGCGCTGGCGCGCATGACGCAGGACTGGGCGATGCGGCTCCCGCTGATCGACGGCCAGGGGAATTTCGGGTCGATGGACCCCGATCCCGCCGCCGCGATGCGCTACACCGAGGCGCGGCTGGCGAAGGTGGCCGGCTATCTGCTCGACGATCTCGATAAGGACACCGTCGACTTCCAGCCCAATTACGACGGGTCGGAGCGCGAGCCGACGGTGCTGCCCGCGCGGTTCCCCAATCTACTGGTCAACGGCGCGGGCGGCATCGCGGTCGGCATGGCGACCAACATCCCGCCGCACAATCTGGGCGAGGTGATCGACGCCTGCCTCGCGGTGCTCGACGCGAGCGTCGCGGGCGACGATCCCGTCACCGACGAGGAGCTGCTGCGGATCGTGCCGGGGCCGGACTTCCCGACCGGCGCGATCATCCTCGGCCGCACCGGCTGCCGGTCCGCCTATCTGACCGGGCGCGGCTCGATCATCGTGCGGTCGCGCCACAAGATCGAGGAGAGCCGCGGCGACCGTCGCTCGATCGTGCTGACCGAGATACCCTATCAGCAAGGCAAGAACGCGCTGGTCGAGCGCATCGCCGAAGCCGCCAAGGACAAGCGCGTCGAGGGCGTCAGCGACATCCGCGACGAGAGCAACCGCGAGGGCGTGCGCGTCGTCATCGACCTCAAGCGCGACGCGACGCCCGAGGTGGTGCTGAACCAATTGTGGCGGCACACGCCGGCGCAGGGCTCGTTCGCCGCCAACATGCTGGCGATCCGCGGCGGGCGGCCCGAGCTCTTGCCGCTGCGCGACATCATCGAGGCGTTCATCGGCTTTCGCGAGCAGGTCATCACCCGCCGCGCCAAGTTCGAGCTCGCCAAGGCGCGCGACCGTGCCCACATCCTGCTCGGGCTCGTCGTCGCGGTCGGCAACCTCGACGAGGTGGTGCGGATCATCCGCGGCTCGTCGTCGCCCGCGGTGGCGCGCGAGGCGCTGGTGACGCGCGACTGGCCGATCGCCGATATCGCGCCCTACATCCGGCTGGTCGAGGCGGTCGAGGCGGAGGTGACGGGCGACCATTACCGCCTGTCGGAGATCCAGGTCCGCGCGATCCTCGACCTGCGGCTCCACCGGCTGACCGCGCTGGGCCGCGACGAGATCGGCGACGAGCTCAAGGGCCTCGCCGGTTCGATCACCGAGTTGCTCGCGATCCTGGCGGACCGGGTGAAGCTGTACGCGGTGATGCGCGAGGAGCTCGTGGCGGTGCGCGATCAGTTCGCGACGCCGCGCCGGACCGAGATCGCCGCCGCCGCCGACGGGATCGAGGACGAGGACCTGATCGAGCGCGAGGACATGGTCGTCACCGTGACGATCGGCGGCTACATCAAGCGTACCAGCCTCGACAGCTTCCGTGCGCAGAAACGCGGCGGCAAGGGGCGCGCCGGCATGGCGACCAAGGACGAGGACGCGGTCGCCGAGCTGTTCGTGACGTCGACGCACACGCCCGTCCTGTTCTTCTCCACCGCCGGCAAGGTGTACCGCATGAAGGTGTGGCGCCTGCCCGAGGGCGGCCCGGCGACGCGTGGGCGGTCGATGAACAACCTGCTGCCGCTGGGGCCGGGCGAGACGATCTCCACCGTCCTGCCCCTGCCGGAGGATGAGGGCGACTGGGCGAAGCTGCACGTGATGTTCGCGACCGCGCGCGGCACCGTGCGGCGCAACTCGATGGACGCGTTCACCAACGTGCCCTCGAACGGCAAGCTCGCGATGCGGTTCGAGGCGGACGAGGACGGCAGTTATGACGACCGGCTGATCGGCGTCGCATTGCTGCGCGAGGACGATGACGTGCTGCTCGCGACGCGGCTCGGCCGCGCGATCCGCTTCGCCGCGGACGACGTGCGCGCGTTCCAGAGCCGCACCTCGACGGGCGTGCGCGGCATGACGCTGAAGGACGGCGACGAGGTGATCTCGCTGTCGGTCCTCCACGGCATTCCGGCGAGCCAGGAGGAACGCGAGGATTACCTCAAGTTCGCGCCCTACAAGGAGCGCGACGGCGATCCCGAGATGCCGATGGAGCGGTTCGACATGCTGCGCGGCGCCGAGCAGTTCATCCTGACGGTGTGCGCCAATGGCTATGGCAAGCTGTCCAGCGCGTACGAATACCGGCGCACCGGGCGCGGTGGTCAGGGTATCACCAACATCGACAACGTGGCCCGCAACGGCCCGGTGGTGGCGAGCTTCCCGGTCACCAAGGCGCAGGAGCTGATGCTGGTGACGGACCAGGCGAAGCTGATCCGCATGCCGTTGGGCACCCTGCGCGTCATCGGCCGCGGCTCGGCGGGCGTGCGGCTGTTCGACGTCGCGCCGGGCGAGCACGTCGTGTCGGCGGCGCGGATCGAGGAGAATGAGGAGGACGCCGAGATCGTGCTGGCCGACGGCCCGGTCGCGATCGCGCCCGACACCGGCGCGACGATCGGCGAGGACTCGGCGGCCGGGCCGGAGGACGGCGAGTGAGCGACACGCGCGACACTGCCACCGCGTACAAGGTGCTGACCGCCAACCAGATGGCCGCGCTGGAGCGCGACGGCATTTTCGCCGGCGCGCCGATCGACGTCGCGGACGGCTTCGTCCACCTGTCAACCGCCGAGCAGTTGACCGAGACGGTGGACAGGCATTTCGCCGGCCAGTCCGATCTCCACGTCGCGGCGGTGGACCTGGGCTCGTTCGGCGCGTCGCTGAAATGGGAGCCGTCGCGCGGCGGCCAGCTTTTCCCCCACCTGTACGGCCCGCTGCTGCTGGAGACGGTGATCGCTTACGGTC
Organism: uncultured Sphingomonas sp.; assembly: GCF_964237335.1. NCBI lineage: Bacteria > Pseudomonadati > Pseudomonadota > Alphaproteobacteria > Sphingomonadales > Sphingomonadaceae > Sphingomonas > uncultured Sphingomonas sp. The sequence continues at coordinate 154,557 of NZ_CAXSHM010000003.1, read as the reverse complement.
CGTTGGTACGGGACGGTGGTGGGCAGGTGAAGCTGCCGATTGCGGGGTAACGACTGATCGTCATCCCAGCGCACGCTGGGATCGCTCGCAAATGCGGACTTGATCACGACGCGACCCCAGCGTGCGCTGGGGTAGCGGGCTGCGGGGATAACGAAAAAAGGGCGGCAGCTCGCGCCACCGCCCCGTTTCGAGATCAGTCGAAGCCGACGATCACATGCCGGACATCGAGCCCATACTGCCGAGCATGTCGATATGGCTCTGCACCACCGGGACGATCTTGGCCGCCGTCGCCATCAGCGCGGGCTTGTCGCCGCCCGAGGCATAGCTCTGCTGGATCTGCAGCGCGGCCTGATGCGCGGTCGCCTGATCCTGCATGTAGACCGCGTCGCGCGCCTTGCCCGTGGCGGACTGGATGTCGCCCATCATCTGCTGCTGCATCGGCATCAACATGGGCGGCGGTACGGCCACGCCGTCCTTGCGCGCCGCGACCTTGATCATCGCGGTGCTCTTGGTGTGATCGGCGATCATCTTGTTGGCAAACGACCGGACCTTGGGGTCCTTCGTCGACTTGAGCACCAGCTTGCTCGAATCGAGCTCGAACTTGTCGCCGGCCCCCGCATCCTTGACGTAATCCGGCGCCATCGTCGGCGCGGTCATCGGATCACCGGCGGGCGCGGTCGGCGCCATCTGCGCGTTCGCTGCGCCAGCGAAGCAGACGGCCATGGCCGCAGCCGCCATCAAATTGGTCTTTAACATCTTTTCTCTCCTGCAATAGCTGGCCTTTAACGCATCCAAGCTTCAGTTGGTCGCAACTATTGATGCGTATCAACGCGATGGTCGCGCGAACGGCGACTGCGCTCGCGTCGTCGGCCCGCATCGGTTAGCGTCGGACATGACTCACGACATCCACATCGTCGGCGGCGGCCTTGCCGGGTCCGAAGCCGCCTGGCAGCTCGCGGAGGCCGGTTGGCCGGTGCGCCTGTCGGAGATGCGCGGCGGCGGCCATGCGACCCCGGCGCACCAAGGGGACAGCTTAGCCGAGCTCGTCTGCTCGAACAGCCTGCGCTCCGACGATGCGACCTCGAACGCGGTCGGCCTGCTGCACCAGGAGATGCGGACGCTCGGCTCGCTGATCCTGCGCACCGCGGACGCCACCCGCGTCCCCGCCGGATCGGCGCTCGCGGTCGATCGCGACGGCTTCTCCGCCGCCGTCACCGCCGCGCTCGAATCGCACCCCAACATCGAGGTCGTGCGCGAGCGGGTGGACGCGCTGCCGGACGGCCCGGCGATCATCGCCACCGGTCCGCTCACCGGCGCGGCGCTGGCGGCCGGGATTGCGGAGGCGACCGGCGCCGACGCGCTCGCGTTCTTCGACGCGATCGCGCCGATCGTGCATCGCGATTCAATCGACATGGACGTCGCCTGGTTCCAGTCGCGCTGGAACAAGGGCGACGGGTCGGACTACATCAACTGCGCGCTCGACAAGGATCAGTACGCCGCGTTCCACGCCGGGCTGATGGCGGGCGAGAAGGGTGAGTTCCGCGAGTGGGAACGCGACACGCCCTATTTCGACGGCTGCATGCCGATCGAGGTGATGGCGGAGCGCGGGCTCGACACGCTGCGCTTCGGCCCGATGAAGGGCGTCGGCCTCGACGATCCGCGGACCGGCCGCTGGCCGCATGCGGTGGTGCAGCTGCGCCAGGACAATGCGCAGGGCACGCTGTGGAACATCGTCGGCTTCCAGACCAAGCTGAAACATGCCGAGCAGGTGCGGCTGTTCCGCACCATCCCCGGGCTGGAGCGGGCCGAGTTCGCGCGGCTGGGCGGGCTGCACCGCAATACCTTCATCCGCTCGCCGGTGCTGCTCGACGGCACGCTGCGGCTGAAGTCGCGCCCGTCGCTGCGCTTCGCCGGGCAGATCACGGGGTGCGAGGGCTATGTCGAGAGCGCGGCGATCGGGCTGTTGGCCGGACGGTTCGCGGGGGCGGAGCTCGCCGGGCGCACCCTGCCGGCACCACCGCCCGAGACGGCGCTGGGCGCGTTGCTCGGCCACATCACCGGCGGCGCGGCGGCGGACAGCTATCAGCCGATGAACGTCAATTTCGGCCTGTTCCCGCCAATCGAGGGACGCACGAAGAAGGCCGACCGCAAGAAGATGTACACCGATCGCGGCCGCGAGGCGCTGGCGGGCTGGATGGCGTCGCTGGACGAACGGGTCGCGGAGCCGGCCTGATTACCTCCCGTCACCCCGGCCTTGAGCCGGGGCCCCGCTTCTTCCCGTGGCCGACGCGCAAGAAGCGGGGCCCCGGGTCGAGCCCGGGGTGACGGATGCAGTCAGCTGTCCTCCTTGTCCTCCGCCGCCGGAGCCGCCACCGCCGGCGCGCAGGGCACGCGGCGCGGTGCCTTGCGCTTCACCGCGGTGGTCGCGAACTCGGTCGCGGTCAGCGTGCCGGACTTGTCGGCGTCAGCGCCCGCGAACTTGGTCTCGGCCTTGATCGCCCATTCGTCGAACGACAGCTTGCCGTCGTGATCGGTGTCGAGCTTGGCGAAGGCCTTCCGGCGCGCCTGAAGATATTCCTCGCGCGTGACGGTGCCGTTGCGATCCTTGTCGTAACGGTCGAACCGCTTCTGCTCGCGGGTGCGCTCGCTGGCTTCGGGCACGGTCGCCGGCAACGGCGCGGCCGCCTGCCCGCCCCCCGCGGCCACCAGAGCCGCGGGCGCGAGTGGCAGGACGGCGTCGCTACGCGCGCGCTTGTTCATCACCAGCATGACCGCAGCGACCATCAGCAACGCCGCCACGCCGCCCACCAGATACCGCCACATCGCCTAAGGTCCCCCGCTGTCGCCACAGGCTAACCGCTCGCGCGCCGCTGTCCAGCGGGAGGTGTCTAGCCGCCGGTGAGCCGGTGCCGCAGCAACCGCGCGACGCGGCGCGGAGACCCCACGCGCACGGGCGGCTCGGCCAAGTCCATCCGCGCCGCATGGGCCATCGCCCCGAGCGCCCGCGCCGGGCGCGACCAACGGAGCGCGAGCGCCTGCCCTAGCCGCGCCCGTGCGAGATCGGCGGCGGCGGCGCGCTCGGCGGCGTTTGCGATGTGGCCCACCAGATCGGCCAGCGCCCAGCCCTCGCCCGCCTCCCCCACCGGGTCGCCCGGCGCGGCGCCCAGCACCGTCCCCGCCGCCTCGAACAACACCCGCCCCCGTCCCGCCGCGTAGGTCGTGAGCCGTCCGCTATCCAGCGGCTCAAGGTCGAGCAGCGTCTCCCACCCGTCGATCATGCCGGCAAGCCGCACGCCCGCGACGCCGCGCGGCAGGACATCCTGCGCGAGCGCGGCCAGCACCGGCTGGGCGGGCACGATCCCGTCGTCCAGAGCGGTCAGCGCGCCATGCCACCAGGTGAGCCGCATCTGCGCCACCAGCGGCTCGCGCCCGGCGCGCAGCAGGCCGGCGAGCGTATCGTCCAGCGCCAGCAACGCAGCGAGTGCGGCCCGAGCTCTGGCGGGCGCGTAGCTCAGCGCCACCGCGCGCTCGGGTGGCGCATCGGTGTTCGCGGCAGGTCGCAAGGTCTCGTTAACCATATGCATTGGCCAGCAATTAGGCGGCCGTCGCTACCACCACCGCCGTACATAGGCGAGGTGGGAAGCGTCGAAGGACATGAGTTGGTTCAGGTTCAGATCGGCGAGCAAGGCCAAACCGGCGCAGGCCGCCCGGACGTTCGCCGCTCCGCGCGGCGCGGTCGGCTTTCTCGCGCGCCTGCGACGCGACACCGCGGGCAATACGCTGGCGATCATGGGCGCGGCGCTGATACCTCTGATCGGTTTCACCGGTTCCGCCGTCGACATGGCGCGACTGTACGTGGTGAAGGTGCGCCTGCAACAATCGTGCGACGCTGGCGTCCTGGCGGGCCGTCATGCGATGACCGACACGTCATGGCCATCCGGACTGCCGGCAGGACAGACGACCGCGCCGCTTGATCCGGTCGCGAACACTCAGGCTCAGCAGTTCTTCGCGAACAACTTCCCCAGCAGTCCGCAAAGCCCCTGGTTCCAGACGACGAACGCGACGTTCACGGCATCCAAGACGCGGCAGGGCACATCCGCGGTGGCCAACGCCGCCTATGGCGTGGCCACCGTCACGGTGCCGATGGCGTTGATGAACTATTTCGGTGCACCGCCGGTCGCGCTGACGGTCACCTGCCAGGCGGTGTACGATCTGGCTGACGCGGACGTCATGTTCGTACTCGATACGACGGGGTCGATGTCCTGCTATCCCAGTGACTCGACCGATTGCGCGAACGGGCCGGCGGCGTCATTTCAGCGTACCGATGGTACAACAGGTTATTACGATCCGGAGAAGTCGCCGACGCAGGTCAACGGCAGCACCATGTATTCCAAGATCGAATCGCTGCGACGGGCGGTGCTGCTGTTCGACAGCACCATGCGGGCGAATGCCGATCCATCGACCCATTTCCGTTATGGCTTTGCGCCGTACAATTCGGCGATGAACATCGGCGCCGCGATCTCCTCGGTCTCGCCGCAATATATCCAGAACACGAACTGGACGTATCAGAGCCGACAGGTCAACCGGGACTATCAGTTCACGGGCAACTACCTGCTGGCGAACGGAAACCAGACCAAGGGTCCGTCCAGCTTCAGCCTTACCGGTATCCCGCAGTCGATCTGCACGCCACAACGCTATCCTGCCGCGGGCTACACCATTACGGGACCGACCTGGAGCAACGCCGGCTTCTACATGGCGGTTCAATACTATAATCTGAGCTGGACCCAACCCAACGGCGGCACCTGTTCGGGCATGCAGCAACCGCTGCGCGCGGTCTGGCGCTACCAACCGTATCAGCTCAACACAGGCGCGTACGTCCAGAGCCTGTCGTCGCAGAACCCGGCGGTGGCCAACCCCAGCCGCCTCGACGGCAGCACGGCGCGGTGGCGTGGATGCGTGGAGGAGTTGAACACGACGACGGCGTCGTCGTTCAACGTGTCGAGCCTTCCGAACGACCTTGATCCCGACGTGATCCCTACGGATTCCACCAATCTATGGCGCCCGATGTGGGCCGATGCGGTCTGGCTTCGCAACTCCACTGCCAACCAGGACGTGAACGACGATCAGGTCAACGAGGCCAGTCCCCAGGTCTACACAGACGTCGCCTATCGGGCAGGCGATACCTTCGACCAGGGTGGCGCGGCGACATGCGGCATGGCTGCGCAGCGGCTGGGCGTCATGACGGCGCAGCAGGTCCATGATTACGTCTACGCCAACGACTTCCGTGCGTTCGGCGGCACGTACCATGACGTCGGCATGACATGGGGCAACCGGATGCTGTCCACCAAGGGCATCTTCGCGGCGGATACCGCGGCCTGGCCCGGCCGCAATCCGCCGTCGCGCTCGATCGTGTTCATGACGGACGGCACGATGGCGCCGAGCGAGACGATCTACGGCGAGACCGGCGTCGAGATGCTCGACCAGCGGGTGACCGGCGACGGCACCTACAACACCGACTACAACAACCATACCGCACGGTTCAGGATCGAGTGCGATGCGGCCAAGGCGCGTGGCGTCACCATCTACGTCGTCGCGCTCGGCACCGGCCTGACGACCGACCTGAACTATTGCGCATCGCCCGGCCAGGCGTTCACCGCAAGCAGCACCGACCAGCTGACGGCCGCCTTCGCCAGCATCGCCACCCGCGTCGCCAAGCTGAGGATCAGCCAATGACCGCTGCGTTGCGGCTCGGGATTGGGTTCACGCAGCGGCTCGCGCGCGACACGCGCGGGCTCGCCGTCATCGAGTTCGCCATCGTCGTACCCGTCATGCTGCTGGTCATCATGAGCCTCGGCGAACTGACCTATCAGGGCTATGTCCAATCTGTGCTCACCGGTGCCGTACAGAAAGCCGGGCGCGATTCGACGATCCAGGGCGCCGGCACCCAGACGGGGCAGATCGACACCGTCGTCATGCAGCAGGTCCTGCAGATCTCGAAGAACGCGACCTACGATTCCAAGCGGTCGAGCTATTCGAACTTCAGCGCCGTCGGCCCGGAGCCGTTCGTCGACAGCAACAACAACGGCGTCTACGACGCCGGGTCAGACTGTTTCACCGACCTCAACGGCAACGGAACCTGGGACGCCGATCCCGGCACCTCCGGTCAGGGCGGCGCGAACGATGTGACCGTGTACACGATCCACGTCTATTACCCTCGGCTGTTCCCCATCGCCACGCTGATCGGCCTGTCCTCCACCGCGACGTTGACGGGCATGACCGTCCTCAAGAACCAACCCTGGGCGAACCAATCCGCCTACACGCCAAAACAGATATGTCCCAAGTGACCGTCATCGCGCCACCTGTCACCCGGGCCGGTCGCCGCGTAGGAGCGATGCTCGCCCGGCTCGCGCGCGACCGGTCGGGCACGTCCCTGCTGGAGTTCGCGTTCACCTTGCCGTTGGTCCTTGCCGTCGGCTGCTGGGGCATCGAGCTGTCCAACCTCGCGATCTGCAACCTGCGGGTAAGCCAATATGCGTTGAACCTCGCCGACAATGCGTCGCGTGTCGGCTTGGACAGCGGCAGCGGCGTCACGACCCTGCGCGAGACCGACGTCAACGATGTGTTGCAAGGCTCGAAGCTGGAAGGCGCAGCGATCGCGCTGACCGCCAACGGCCGCATCACGCTCACCAGCCTGGAAAACGTTCAGCGCAGTTTTTCCGACGGCACGTCCGATGCCGCACCCGTACAACGCGTCCACTGGCAGCGGTGCACCGGTGCGATGAGCGGGACGGGCTATGACTCCACCTATCCGACCGTCCCCATCACCGCCGGGTCGGATGGCACGCGAGCGACCGCCGGAATGACCGTCCTCAACTACGGCTCCGCCGGCACGCCGATCACGGCCCCCCTCAACACAGGCGTGATGTTCGTCGAGATCAACTATCTGTACAAGCCGCTGTTCGGCTCGCTCTACATAAGTCCCCGGACGATCCACTACGTCGCATCGTTCATCGTGCGCGACAATCGCAGCTGGGTGCAGGTGTACAACCCAAGCCCCGCCGCGACAGCATCGACCTGCGATAAGCATTCTGCCTGACAGGCTGTCCCAATACGCAAAGACATGGTCTCAGCGGTAGCACACCTTCTTCACCGCGCTCACGACCTTGTCCGACGTGACGAGCGCCAACTGCTCCAGGTTGGCGGCATAGGGCATCGGCACGTCCTCGTTCGTCACGCGCAGCACCGGCGCGTCGAGGTCGTCGAAGCCGTGCTCCATGCAGGTGGTGATGATCTCGGACGCGATCGAACAGGTCGGCCAGCCCTCCTCCACGACCACCATCCGGTTGGTCCTGGCGAGGCTTTCGAGCACGGTGCCGCGGTCGAGCGGGCGTAGCGTGCGCAGGTCGATCACCTCGGCGTCGATCCCCTCGCCGGCCAGCTTCTCCGCCGCTTCCAGCGCCAGCCCGACGCCGATCGAATAGCTGACGATCGTCACGTCCCTGCCCGCGCGCATCACGCGCGCCTTGCCGATCGGCACCACCCAGTCGTCGAGCTTGGGCACCTCGAAGCTGCGGCCGTAGAGCAGCTCGTTCTCCAGGAACACGACCGGGTCCTCGGTACGGATCGCGGCCTTCAGCAACCCCTTGGCGTCCGCCGCATCATAGGGCGCGATCACGATCAGGCCCGGGACACTGGCGTACCAGGGCGCGTAATTCTGCGAATGCTGCGCGCCCACCCGGCTGGCCGCGCCGTTGGGGCCGCGGAACACCATCGGGCAGCGCATCTGGCCGCCGGACATATAGTTGGTCTTGGCGGCCGAGTTGACGATGTGGTCGATCGCCTGCATCGCGAAGTTGAACGTCATGAACTCGACGATCGGCCGCAAGCCCCCCATCGCCGCGCCGGTGCCGATGCCGGCGAAGCCGTATTCGGTGATCGGCGTGTCGATCACGCGCGTATCGCCGAACTCGTCGAGCAGGCCCTGCGTCACCTTGTACGCGCCCTGATATTGCGCGACCTCCTCGCCCATCACGAAGATGCGATTGTCGGCGCGCATCTCCTCTGCCATCGCGTCGCGCAGTGCCTCGCGCAGCGTCTGGCGCACCATCTCGGTGCCTTCCGGTATCTCCGCGTCGCTCGCCGCGTCCTTCCGCGCCGCGTCGAACAACTGGCGCGCGCCGGTCTCCGCGTGGTGCGGTGCGGGCTGTTCGGGGGAGGCGCCGGTCAGCGCGGGCGGCATGCTCTCGGCCACCTGCTCGCCGCCGCCGATCGCCTTTTCCGCGGGGGCGGGCGCGGGCGCGGCGCCGGCTTCCTCGCCCTCCTCGGCCCCCTCCTCGCTGAGCGTCATGATGACGGTGCCGACCTTCACGTTGTCGGTGCCCTCCGCCACCAGGATGTGGCCGACGATGCCCTCGTCGACCGCCTCGAACTCCATCGTCGCCTTGTCCGTCTCGATCTCGGCCATGACGTCGCCGGACTTGATCGCGTCGCCCTCCTTGACCAGCCATTTGGATAACGTGCCCTCCTCCATCGTCGGGGAGAGCGCGGGCATCTTGATCTCGATCGGCATCAATAGGTTTCCACCAGCACGTCGGTGTAGAGCTCGGCCGCATCGGGCTCGGGCGTCTGCTCGGCGAAGTCGGCGGCCTCATTGACGATGCGGCGCGTCTCCGCCTCGATCGTCTTCATCTGGTCGGCCGTCACGCCGCTTTCCTCGAGCATCTTCTTCACCCGGTCGATCGGGTCGGACTTGTCGCGCACCGCCTGCACCTCGTCACGGCTGCGGTATTTGGCGGGATCGCTCATCGAGTGGCCGCGATAGCGGTACGTCTTCATCTCGAGGATGATCGGCCCCTTGCCGGCGCGCACCCAGGCGAGCGCCTCCTCCGCCGCGCCGCGGCAGGCGAGCACGTCCATCCCGTCGACCTGGATGCCGGGGATGCGGAAGCTCTCGCCGCGGCGATACAGCTGGTCCTCGCTCGACGCGCGGTTCACCGACGTGCCCATCGCATATTGGTTGTTCTCGATGACGTAGATGACCGGCAGCTTCCACAACTCCGCCATGTTGAAGCTCTCGTACACCTGGCCCTGGTTCGACGCGCCGTCGCCGAAATAGGCCAGGCAGACGCCACCGTCGCCGCGGTACTTGTGCGCGAAGCCGAGCCCGGTGCCGAGCGACACCTGTGCGCCGACGATGCCGTGGCCGCCGTAAAACTTATGCTCGACGCTGAACATGTGCATCGAGCCGCCCTTGCCCTTCGAGATGCCCGCCTGGCGCCCGGTCAGCTCGGCCATCACGTCCTGCGGCGGGATGCCGCACAACAGCATGTGGCCATGGTCGCGGTAGCCGGTGATGACCGAGTCCTTCTCGGACAGCGCGGACTGCAGCCCGACCGCCACCGCCTCCTGGCCGATGTACAGGTGACAGAAGCCGCCGATCAGGCCCAAGCCGTAAAGCTGCCCCGCCTTCTCCTCGAACCGGCGGATCAGCAGCATGTTCTTGTAGAAGGACATGAGCTCGTCGCGGCTGGCGTCATAGGGCGTCGGATCGGCCGGACGTTCGTGATTGGGGACCGGCGGCTCGGGGGCGGGACGGACGGCGGGGTTCTTGGCCAAGGCGTAAGGACCTTATCCTGGGAAGATGTCGCTATAGGCGCGGGGAAGGCGGAAGGGCAACGGGCGGGACCCACGTCGACGCCAACGGAGCAAGCGACGACGCAGCGAGGCGCGAAGGCTGTTCCCCTGCGGCCCGCGCCCGCCTATGGCCACCCCCTGATGGACGCCCCTCCACACCCGTTCCGCATCCCCAACTTCCGCGCCTATTGGGCCGCCCGGCTGGCGATGACGCTGGCGCAGAACGCGATGATCATCGTCATCGGCTGGCAGGCCTATGCGATCGCGCGGCGGACGATGGACCAGAGCCACGCCGCCGCGCAGCTCGGCCTGATCGGCCTGTGCCAGTTCCTGCCGCTGTTCCTGACGACGCCCGTCACCGGGCTGATCGCGGACCGGTTCGACCGGCGATACATCGTCCGGATCACCGTGTTCCTGCAACTGCTGTGCGCGGCCACCTTGGGGTACGCGACCTGGTCGGGTGCGATGACGCTCGGGATCGTGTTCACCGTAGCGGTCCTGCTGGGACTGGCGCGCGCGTTCGCCGGGCCGGCGTTCGGCGCGCTCGCCCCCAATCTGGTACCCAAGGAGGTGCTGCCCACTGCGATCGCGCTGTCCTCCACCTCGTGGCAGGCAGGTGCGATCGTCGGCCCCGCGATCGGCGGCTATGCCTATTCGCTCGCGCCGAGTGCCGCCTACATCGTCGCCAGCGTCCTGTTCGCGGTCGCCTTCGTCGCGGTCCTGCAGATCACGCCGGTGCCGCGCCCCAAGCGACTGGTGGGCGTCCATCCCCTGCGCCAGATCGTCGACGGGCTCGTCTATGTCGGCCAGAACAAGCTGGTGCTGGGCTCGATCACGCTCGACCTGTTCGCGGTGTTCCTGGCAGGCACCAGCGCGCTGCTCCCGATCTATGCCGCCGACGTTCTGCACGTCGGCGAACGCGGGCTCAGCCTGCTAGCCGCCGCCCCCGCCGTCGGCGCCGCGATCACGGCGGCGATCTTCTCCTTTCGGCCGATCAAGACCAACGTTGGCCCCAAGATGCTGGGCGCCGTCATCGTCTATGGCACGGCGACCATCGTGTTCGGGCTGTCGACGGTCATGCCGCTCAGTCTCGCGGCGCTGGCGGTCGCGGGGGCGGCGGACATGTTCTCCGTCTACATCCGCAGCACACTCGTCCAGCTTCATACCCCCGACGCGATGCGCGGGCGGGTGGGCGCAGTATCCCAGCTCACCATATCGGCCTCCAACGAGCTGGGGGAGGCGGAGTCGGGCTTCCTCGCCTCGGCGCTCGGCCCGGTCGGCGCGGTGCTGGTGGGCGGCGGCGGCGCGATCGTCGTCACAATGCTATGGACCTTCCTGTTCCCCGCACTGCGCGCGGCGCGGACCTTCGATCCGCCGTCGTCGTTGATCGACCTGCCCAAGACGGGGGGCAGAGACCTGGAACTGGAGATCACGCCATGAAGGCCGAAACGATCCTCGACACGATCGGCGACACGCCGGCGATCCGCGTCCGCAAGCTGTTTCCAGGCTCGGAAGTGTGGATCAAGTCCGAGCGGTCGAACCCCGGCGGCTCGATCAAGGACCGCGTCGCGCTGGCGATGGTCGAGGCGGCGGAGGCGGACGGTCGGCTGGCGCCCGGCGGCACGATCGTCGAGCCGACCAGCGGCAACACCGGCATCGGCCTCGCGATGGTCGCCGCGATCAAGGGCTACAAGATCGTGCTCGTGATGCCCGAGAGCATGAGCCTCGAGCGTCGCCGGCTGATGCTCGCCTATGGTGCGACCTTCGACCTCACCCCGCGCGAGAAAGGCATGAAGGGCGCGATCGAGCGCGCGATGGAGATCGTCGCCGAAACGCCCGGCGCGTGGCTCGCGCAGCAGTTCGAGAACCCGGCCAACATCGATGCGCACGTCCGCACGACGGCGCAGGAGATACTGACCGACTTCGCCGACACGCCGATCGACGTCATCATCACCGGTGTCGGCACCGGCGGGCACATCACCGCCGCGGCGCAGGTGCTCAAGAAGGCGTGGCCGGCCCTCAAGGTCTTCGCGGTCGAGCCCGCCGCCTCGCCGGTCATCGCCGGCGGCCAGCCCGGACCGCACCCGATCCAGGGCATCGGCGCCGGGTTCATCCCCAAGAACCTGCACACCGACCTGCTCGACGGCGTGATCGAGGTGGATGCCGCGGTCGCCAAGGACATGGCGCGCCGATCGGCGCGCGAGGAGGGCATGCTGGTCGGCATCTCGTCGGGTGCGACGCTGGCGGCGATCCTGCAGAAACTGCCCGACCTGCCCGACGGCACGCGGGTGCTGGGCTTCAACTACGATACCGGCGAGCGCTATCTGTCGGTGCCGGACTTCCTGCCGGAAGCCTGATGAAGGCGGACATCCGCGGCGACCCCGCGGCCGCCGTCCCCTCCGACCTGCTGGACCTGGCGACCGACACCCGGGTGCGGCGGCTGGCTGGTGGGCGCGCGGGTCCGGTGCGCGCTAACCGTCGCATCCGGCTCGCCGTGTCGCTGATCGGCGCGGCCGCGATCGTCCTGCCGGCGGCGACCGTTCGCTTCGGCCCGGCGCGACATCAGCCGTATCAGTTGCTGGTCGCGATCCCGGGCAGGGTGATCCCCGTGGCCGAGCTGCCGCCGGTCGAGCCGGTCGAGATCCGCCTCCTCGACCCCGATGCCGCGCGCGCCTTCAACGCGACCGTGCCCTTCTCCACCGATCCCAACCCCGCGGCGCGCCCGTTCCGGCCGGCGGGCACCGCCGACGACCTGGCGCGCGCGACCGACTGTCTCGCCGCCGCCGCCTATTATGAGGCGGGGGACGATCCCGCCGGCCAGCGCGCGGTGGCGCAGGTGGTGCTCAACCGCGTCCGCCACCCCGCCTTTCCCAAGACGGTGTGCGGCGTCGTGTTCCAGGGATCGGAACGGACCACCGGGTGCCAGTTCACCTTCACCTGCGACGGGTCGCTCGTCCGCTACACGCCCACGCCCGACAGCTGGAAACGCGCGCGGGCGGTCGCGACGGCGGCGCTGGCGGGGAAGGTGGACGCGGACGTCGGCTATGCGACGCATTACCATACGAACTGGGTCGTGCCCTATTGGCTCGCCAGCCTCGACAAGATCGTCGCGGTCCATACCCAGCTTTTCTACCGCTGGACCGGCTGGTGGGGCACGCCGCCCGCCTTCAATCGCCATGCCGAGCCCGCCGAGGCGGCCGTGCCGGCGCTGGCCCGGCTGTCCGACGCGCATCGGACCGGGATCGCGCCGCAGGATCCGCTCGTCGATCCGGCGGTGGCGGGCGATGCGCCGGTCGGTGCGGTCGATCCGGCGGCGCTCGCGGAGACGCTGGGCCAGTTCCTGGTGACCTTGCCTGCCGGGCTTCCCGCGGCAAGCTGGCCCGCGTTCGCGAACCGGCTGTGCGGCGCGCGCGTGCAGTGCCGGGTGATGGCCTGGCGCGACAAGGCGCATACCGCGACGACGCTGCCGCTCGAGGTGGTCCAGGTCGCCGCGATGCAGTTCAGCTATGTCCGCGACCGGACCATCGGCTACGACCGGGCGTGGTGGAACTGCCGTGACGCGCCACGGCCCGATCCGCGCCAGTGCATGAAGCGGCAGGTGCTGATCGGCTTCGGAGCTTCGGCGGACCCGGCCCCGCCCGTCGCCACCGCACCGCCTGTTTCGACCGGAAGCGCGACGCCGGCCGCCGTGTCGCCGATCCTGTCCGGCCTACGCCGCACGGGTCCGTCCGACCCAGTCGCCGCGCCGGCACCAACCGACCCGAAGGCCGCCCGCCCGGGCGAGCGGCCCCGCCCGCTCACGCCGCCAGGAACATCTCCGGCGGCAGCGCCATGATCGCCTCCGCCCCGCCCTCGATCTTGCGACGCAGCGCGCCCGTCTCGGGCAGGACACGCTCGGCGTAGAAACGCGCGGTGACGAGCTTGGCGTCTAGGAACGCCGGTCCGAAGGCCGTATCGCCTTCGACCTTCAGCCGTGCGGCGGCGACCGCCATGCGCAGCCACATCAGCCCGATCGCGACGACGCCCATCGCCTCCATGTAACTGTACGCGCCCGCGCCGACGTTGTCGGGGTTCGTCATGCCGTTCGCCATGAACCACATCGTGGAGGCCTGCAGGTCGCCGAGCGACTTGCCCAGCCGCTCGGCGATGTCCGTGGTGGCAGGATCGCCCTTCGCCGCCGCGACCTCCTCGGTCACGATGCGGAAGAACGCCTGCACCGCGCGGCCACCCTTGTAGGCGAGCTTGCGGCCGACGAGGTCCATCGCCTGCACGCCGTTGGTGCCTTCATAGATCATCGCGATGCGGGCATCGCGGACGTACTGTTCCATGCCCCATTCGGCGACATAGCCATGGCCGCCGTACACCTGCTGCGCCTGCGTCGCGACGCGATAGCCGATGTCGGTGCCATAGCCCTTCACCACCGGGATCAGCAGCCCGATCAGGTCGGCCGCCATCTCCGTCTCTTCGGGCGTGCCCGCATCCTCCTCCAGATCGACCTGCAACGCGCCCCACAGGCACAGCGCGCGCAGGCCCTCGGTCAGCGCCTTGGCCTCCATCAGCATGCGGCGCACGTCGGGGTGGACGAACAGCGTGTCCGCCTTTTCCGCCGGCTCCTTCGCGCCGGTCAGCGCGCGGCCCTGGCGGCGGTCGTTCGCGTAGGTCACCGCGTTCTGGTACGCGACCTCGGCGACGCCCAGCCCCTGCAGGCCGACGCCGAGCCGCGCGGCGTTCATCATGATGAACATGGCGGCGAGGCCCTTCATCTCCTCGCCCACCAGCCAGCCGGTCGCGCCGTCATAGTTCATCACGCAAGTCGAATTGGCGTGGATGCCCATCTTGTGCTCGATCGAGCCGCAAGTGACGGCGTTGCGCGCGCCGAGCGAGCCGTCCTCGTTCACGATCACCTTGGGCACCACGAAAAGGCTGATGCCCTTCGAGGAGTCGGGCGCGCCCGGCGTCTTGGCGAGCACCAGGTGGATGATGTTCTCCGTCAGGTCATGCTCGCCCGACGAGATGAAGATCTTGGTACCGGTGACCGCCCACGATCCGTCGGCATTTGGCTCCGCGCGCGTGCGGATGAGGCCCAGGTCGGTGCCGCACTGCGGCTCGGTCAAGTTCATCGTGCCGCCCCACTCGCCCGACACCAGTCTGGGGACGTACATCGCCTTCTGCGCATCCGATCCCTTGGCGATCAGCGCCGCGATCGCGCCGTGCGTCAGCCCAGGGTACATGGCGAACGCCATGTTGGACGAGATCAGATACTCCTGGAACGCGGTCGACACGACGTGCGGCATCCCCTGGCCGCCGAACTCGGGCGCATTGCCCAGCGTCGCCCAGCCGCTCTCGACATATTGCCGGTACGCGTCCTTGAACCCGGCGGGCGTCGTCACGCTGCCGTCGGGGTGGCGGGTGCAGCCCTCCCGGTCGCCCGATTGGTTGAGCGGGAACAGCACGTCCGCGACGAACCGACCGCCCTCCTCCAGCACCGCGTCGACGATGTCGGGGCTCGCCGCCTCGAACCGTGGCAGGTTGCCGTAGCGTGGCAGGCCGACGACGTGCTCCAGCACGAACCGGGTGTCGCGGACGGGCGAATTATAGCTCGGCATGATGGGTTTCCGATGATCGGGAGGATTGGGTCGCCTCGATGGTGTTGACGAAGGCGGACAGTTCGGCGATGGCAGCGTCGATGTCGCTGCGCTGGTTCTCGAGCGCCACGATCCGCTCGCGGCAGCGTGTCGCGGTCAGCCGGCGCTGGGCCGCGCGGCCGTCGCCGACGTCGTACAGGTCGATCAGCTCGCGGATCTCGGCCAGGCTGAACCCCACGCGCTTGCCGCGCAGGATCCACGCCAACCGCGCGTGATCGCGGGCCGAATAGATGCGCTGCATCCCCCGACGCTCGGGATCGATCAGCCCCTCGTCCTCATAGAAGCGCAGCGCGCGCGCGGTGACCCCGAACTCGGCCGAGAGGTCCGAGATCGAGTAGCTGGTGCGATCAACCGCGGAAGCGAGGCTCAGCGCCATGACCGGCACGTAGCTGACGTTGACGTAAGCGTCAACCGCCGCAGAGTGGGTTGCCCTTGCCGTCCACCTGCGCTGTGGCTTCGGCGGTTCCGTCGCTCAACCGCTCGACGTCGAGTGCTGCCAGTGACGCGCGCCCCGTGCAGCGCCGATCGCAGCCGGGGGGCAGCTCGGCAGGCAGCACGATCCGGTCGCCCTCGAACCGCGCGGCGACGCGGCATGGCTCCCCGTCGAGATTCATGTCGAGGCTCATGTCGAGCCGGTCGCCCGAGCGGGTGGCAGTGCCGCGCGCGGTGCAGCCCTGACCGTCCTCGAACCGGACGAGGACGCCGATCCGGTACGCGCCCGCGCCGCCGGGCACGACGCACAGCCGGTCGTTGTCGCGCCCGTACGAACCGATCGGGTCGGCGTGGGCGGGGTCGGCGACGACGCCGGCCGCCTGCGCCGCCGCCTCCAGCCGGTCGCCGGGCGTGTCGCCGTGGGCGGGGACCGAGTGCCGCTGGTGGCAGCTTGCGAGCAGCGCTGCTGGGATCATCGCCACGATGAGCACCGCCCTCATTTCCCGTCACCCCGGACTTGATCCGGGGTCCCGCTTCTTGTCCCCGCCCGAGAAGAAGCGGGACCCCGGGTCAGGCCCGGGGTGACGGGGAAGGAGAAAGTCACTCCACCCCCACCAACCCGTCACCCTCGATCCGCCGGAAGAAGCACGAGCGCGCGCCGGTGTGGCAGGCGGGACCCGCGGGATCGCAGATCAGCCAGAGCGCGTCCTGGTCGCAGTCGATCCGCAGCTCGCGCACGTGCAGCATATTGCCCGAGCTCTCGCCCTTGCGCCACAGCCGCCCCCGGCTGCGCGACCAGAAATGCGCCTCGCCTGTCGCGCGGGTGGCGGCCAGTGCCTCGGCGTCCATGTGCGCGACCATCAGCAGTTCGCCGGTCGCGCGGTCCGTGACGACGGCGGTGACGAGGCCGGCGGCGTCCCATTTGGGATCGAGCACCAGCCCCGTGTCGCGTCCGTCGCTCATGCGCGCAAGCGACCGGCCGGCGGGGAAGGAGCGGCGGCGGACGGGACGTCGGGCATCGCGCCTGTTACCCCGCCGCGCCGCGGCCCGCTACAGGTCCTTGGTCAGGCCGACGAAGAAGCCGCGGCGTGCGCCATATTGCGGCGCGCCGACGCCGACGCCGGTTCCGTCGCGGATCTCGTAGATATGATCGCCGGCGTTGATGACGTCGAACCGCATGCCGACACCCGGATGGGCGAGGTGGTAGGAGACCGACAGGTTGACGACCGCATATTGCGGAAGCTTCGCGCCATTGGGCACGTCGCCGTCCGCGCGCAGGCCCGATCCGTACAGCGCGTCGCCGCCGACCTTAAGCCCCGTCAGCCCGCCCGACCGGAAGCTGTACGAGATGCCGCCTGACGCGGTGTAGGTCTGGTCGTGGTCGAGGTAGATATAGTGGTTCTGGATATAGGCCAGATCGGCCGGATCGAAGTCGAACTGGCTCGACGTGATGTCCTTGCCCTGCGCCTTGGCATAGGCGAAATTGGCATAGGCGAGCAGACCGTGCGCGGCGTAGCTCGCGTTCGCCTCGACGCCGTGGATGTTGCCGCGGTAGTAATTGAACGGCGTCAGCACGATGGGCGCGCCAAACTGGCCCTCGTCGATCAGGTTCTTGGAATAGCGTAGATAGCCGTCGACGCCGACGGTGAACGCGGCGCTCAGCTTCTGCTGGATGCCCAGATCGATGTAATGTTGCCGCTCCGCGAACGGCGTCGTGTTGACGAGCGATGGCGCGGCGGCGCTGGTGCCCTGGAAGCTCGCGACGCTGGTCGTCGCGACGAGCTCGAACGGCGGCGGCGAGAAATAGCGTGCATAGCCCAGATGCACCGTCGTGCCGTTCTGCTGGTAGACGAGGTTGGCGCGAGGGCTGAACTGCTGCTCGCAGCGATAGCCGCAATAATGGTCGAACCGGCCGCCGATGTTGAACGTCAGCGGCTTCGCGAGCTTGATCTCGTCCTGCAGGTACACGCTTTCCGTGACCTCGGTCTGGCCGCCGCTCGCGACGATGTTGATCGGCTGCCCGACCTGGTTGCCGTTGCCATCGACCGCGAACACCGCCGTGTTCGTGGCGCTGGTGCCGCGATCGCGGGTCAGCAGCACGCCGCCGCGCAGCGTGTTGGTGTCGTCCAGCCGGTAGGATGCGTCGAGCTGGCCGCCGATCGTGAAGTCCTTCTTGTACGCCTGCTGCGCCTGGCCGTTAAACAGCAGCTCACCGAGCGTGTCGGGGCGATAGCGCAGCGTCGAATAGCGGCCGAACAGCGACGCCTGATACGTCAGCGGTCCGTTGTCGTGAAGGAACGCGAACTGGCCGAACGCGGTCTTCTCGATCTGCCGCTCGTTGAGATTGTCGGACAGGAAGTTGCTCTGCCCGCCGACCGAATAGGTCCCGTCTGGCTGAAGACCCCGCGGATTAGGGATCTGGAAATACTGGTTCGAATAGCCGCCGACGAACGACACGCGATTGTTCGCATCGATGATGTGGTCGACATAGGCAAAGGTCTGATACTGGTCCGTATTGTCGTGCTTCGCCGTCCGGTCGCCATTCACGTTCTCGATGCCGAGATCGTCGTGGCGATAGTCGCCCGACACGAAATAGTTGGTGCTGCCGGTGCTGCCGCCATATTCGATCGACGGCTCGATCATGTCGTGGCTGCCGCCATAGATCGACACCGAGCCGCCGTTGTTGAACAGCCCGCTCTTGGTGGTCACGTCGATGATGCCCGCGGTGCGCAGGCCGTATTGCGCGGGCAGCGCGCCCGTCAGCAGGCTGAACCGCTCGACCAGCCGCGGCGATAGCGTCTGGCCGAAGACCGCGATCCCCTCGGGCAGGATCGTGCCGTTGATCCGGTATTGCAGGTTGTTGTGGTCGTCGCGGACGTGGAACTGGCCAAAACCGTCCTGCACGACGCCCGGCAACTGGAGGATGATCTGGTTGAACTGCTGGTTATCGCCGCCGGGCAGCGCCTGGATCGTCTCGTTGGTGACGGTATAGCTGGTCGCGCCGAGCGACGGCTGGATCGCGGCGCGCGCCTCGTCGAGCCGGCGCCCGGTGACGACGACGTCGCGCGATGCGGCAGGCGTCGTCTGGTTCGGGGCCGCGTCGCCTGCGGTCTGACCGGACGAGGCACCGGCCTGCGTCGCGGGGCCGTCCCCCGTGGGCGCCACCTGCGCCAGCGCGCCGCTCGCCTGCAGTGCGAGGACGCTCGCCGTCAGACCCATCAGTATCTTCATCTATCGCCTTCCCTGACCAAGACCGGCCCATGGAATATGATACGTTGTATCACAATATAAAATATCGTCATGTTGAGGGCCCTGGACGACGTTAGTAATCTTTCGAGACGCGCACGTTGCCGCTGGTCCGCCCGAGCGTCGAGACGCTCGACAGGATCGACAGCCAGCGCGTCACCTGGAACTCGGCCTGCGTCGCCGAATAGCCCTGCCCGTCGGTCACGACCTCCGCGTACAGCCGCCGCGTGACGTATTTGCCCGCCGCGACCGACGTGCCCTGCCCGGTCTGCGGATCTGCGGGCAGGATGCGCAGCCGGTCGAGCCCCGCGACACGGCGCACCGCGTTGATCGGGTCGAGCCCGCCATGACCGCCCTGCAACGCCGCCACCGCCGAGGCGAGCTGCAGCGCCTGCGGCGCCTGCAGGCTGGTGATCGAGGTGCCGAACAGCAGGCGGGACAACAGCTCGTCCTCCGGCAGCGCGGGCACGCTGGTGAAGCCGATCTCGGGCTTGGCGGCGGTGCCCGTCACGCGGATCGTCGCGTCGAGATCGCCCGCCGTGGTGTCGGCGGCGATGTCCAGCGCCGGATTGGCCGGAGCCTCGCCGGTGAAGCGGATCACGCCGCGGCTGAGCTGGAACTCGCGGCCCGCGAAGGCGACGTCGCCGCGGACCAGCGTGGCGCGGCCCGTGATCGCCGGGTTTGCCGGATCGCCGCCGATCGTCAGGTCCGCCGACCATTCGCTCGAGAGGCCCAGGCCGCTGACGAGCAGGCCCTGCACCGCCCGGGCGTGCAGCGCGAGCTTCCACGGCGCGGCGGGCGCCTCGTCGATCGCCTCGTCGCCGCCGGGCACGTTGATCTCGCGGATGGCGAGGTGCGGCACGGCGGCGGCAGCGCTTGCCTGACCGAGCCTGTAACGGCTGCGGTCGAGCACCACGTCGCCCGAGATCGTCCCGCCGTCGCCGGCGGAGCGGAAGGCGAGCGCACCCGTGACTGTTGCGGCGATGTCGTCCCGCGCGATCAGCACCGCGTGGTCGGCCTTCAGCGACAGGTCGAGGCCGACGCCGCGCGTCGCCGAGAAATCGAACCGGCCCGCGCCCGTCACCCGGCCGCCCTTGCCGGCGTCCGCGCTCAGCCGGTCGATCGACAGTCGCGAGCCTGAGAAGGCGCCGCTCGCCTGGACGTTCGTCAGGACGGTGCCCGTCGTCGCGCTCTCGATCCGCGCGCCGTCCGCCCGCACCGTGCCGCGGATCGCGGGATCGGCGAGCAGTCCTCCGGCGTCGGCGACGATCGCGATCGGGCCGGACAGGTCGAACAGCTCGGTGCCCGTCAGCCGCCATAGCGTGTCTGCCGGCCCGGCATAACGCAGCTGCGCGGCGAGCGTGCCGCGGGCGAGCCGGGTCGCGAGATCGCCCGTGCCGGTGGTGGTCACCAGCGCCTGCGCCCGCCCGATCGTCCGCCCGCCCGCCGCCATCACCGCGCGCACGCCCAGCCGCTCGGGTGCCAGCACGCCGGCCAGCCCGACGCCTATGGGGGTCGACGTGCTCGCCAGGCCGGACCGGGTCAGCCCGCGCAGCGTCATCCCGATCCGCCCCGTTGGCGCCTGGCCGGGCGCGGCGGCGAACGACAGCGTGCCCCACGCGCTGCCCCCAAGCCCCAGCCCCGGATAGCCGATGTCGAGGATCGACAGCGGCATGGCGGTGAGAGCGGCGCTGCCCGACAGCGCACCGCCGGCGATCCGCCCCTCCAGCGCAGCCTCGCCACCTGCGAACGACAGCCTGGCCGGTTGCAGCCGCCAGCCGCCGCCGTCCGGCGCGATCACCGCGGGCGCGAGCAGGCGCAACGGCCGGCCGTCGAGCGTCCCCTGCGCCGACGTCTCGTAGCGGTCGGGCGCGATGCGCGTCGTCGTCTGGATGTCGAACGCTCGGCCGCGGCTGCCGGCGACCTCGGCACGCAGCTCGCCCGTCCCCCCGGCAAGGGCAAGATGCGCGGCGAACCGGCCCAGCACCAAGCGACCGCGCCGCAAGCCGCCGCCGGTCGCGGTCGCCTCCACCCGCGTGCCGGCGGGGTCGAGCATCGTCGCGACGTCCAGATGCCCGCGCCGCAGCACCGCCGCGCCGCTCAGCGCCGCGCCCCCCAAAGCTGCACGATCGGCGTCGAGGTGCAACTCGATTCGCTGGACCGTGCCGACCGGGTGCAGCAGCAGCCTGCCCGCCAGCCCGCCGCCGCCGATCGCCAGCGCGCCGTCGAAGCCTGCGTCGACGAGTCCCACCGTGCCGCTCGCCCGCGTCCCGGCAACCGCCAGTTGCGCGACCTGGATCGCGGCCTGACCGCCCGGCGGCAGCGCGATCTCGCCGGCGCCCGCGAACGGCCCCAGCCGCGAGTCGCCCTGCGCCCGGAACGCGAAGCCGGCCGGATTCGGATCGAGGTGCAGCGCCACATCGGCAAGGCCCAGCGCAGCGCTCGGGCGGGCGAACACCAGGTCGAGCGTCGGCTTGTCGATCCGGCCGTCAAGCCGCAGCGTCAGCGGGCCGTAGCTCCCCTGCGTACCGCCGCCCGCGAACTGGAAGCTGCCGTCGCGTCGCCGAAGGCCGGTGCCCGCCAGCCGGATCGTCGGCCCGGTCAGGACGAGGTTGGACAGGTGCAGCACGCCGTCGGGCGTCCGCTCCAGGTCGGTGACGAGGCTCGGCAGCCCGCCCGCCAGGCTCCGGAAGAAGCCATCGTCGAGCCGCACCATCCGCGCCGTGCCGCGCCCGATCACCCGCGTGCCATGGCCGCCCGGCCCGGGCACCACGCGAAGCTGCGTCACGACGTCGACGATGCCGAGCCCGGGAATCAGGTAGCGGCCGAGCGCGCCGTTGACGCCGACGTGGAAGTCCCCGTCGTCGAGATCGACGGAGAGCGCGAACGTGCCGGTCAGCTTGTCCGAGCGGAAGCGGATCGCTTCGCCCGTGACCAGCTTCGACGTGACGTGCAGCACGCCGTCCGCCGTCAGGTTGCGCAGGATGCCGCCGGCGACGTCGCCCACTCCTGTCACCCGCGCCGCCGTCAGCCGGATCGGCACCGCGACGGGCGCGGCGGACCAGCGCCCGCTGCCGCTCGCGCGCACCTGATCGAAGCCGGTGTCGTCGAATGCCAGATGCTCGGCGACGAGCGCATAGTCGAACCGCGTGATCGCGAAGGCGCCGTCCAGCCGCATCGCGAGCGCGATCGCGCGGCCGGTCATGTTGGGGAACAGCGCCGCGGGCCGGACGAGCTGCGCGCGCAGCCGCACGTCGCGCCAGGCGCCCGCCCCGAGATCGATGCTTCCCTGTGCGCCCAGCACCAGCGACGGCGAGCGCAGCGCCAGCGTGCCGGCCACCACGCGGTCCGCCAGCGTCGCCCGTCCGTCGACGGCCACGCGCGGGCTGGTCATCGCGGCGAGCTTGCCGGTGGTGACGAGCGACGGCGCCGCGACGCCCGTCAGGCGGTAGGCGCCCGCTTGGTTGGACAGCGCGAGGTCAAGCAGCGGGCGGCCGTTCGCCTGCGCCGAGGCATGGCCCCGCCAGGCGCGCCAGTCCCCCTGCCCCGCCACATCGAGCGCGAGCGCGCGGCGCACCCCAATCATCCGCGCCAGCACGCCGTCGGCGCTGCCCCGAACCGTCGCGGCGAGATCGAACCGGTCGCGCTCCGGCTCGGCGTCCAGCCGCGCGTGGATTCGATCCGTCCCGTCCACGACCGCGTCCAGCCTGACCAGCGCCCGCCCGGCATGAAGGTCCGCGCTCGCCGCGATCCGGCCGGTGCGCGCGATGCCCGTCACGCGGGGCGCCAGGTCGAGGCGATCGACGACCAACCGCCCGATCAGAATGTCGAAATCGGGCAGCGTCGACGGCTTGCCCGTCTCGCGGGTGTGCAGCGGCTTGAGGACGTTCGCCTGCGGGATCGCGAGCGAGCGGATCTCCAGCCGGCGACGGAACCAGCGCAGCGGGCGCCAGTCGAGTCGCGCGACCGGCACCGCCAGCACCAGTCCTTCGGGATCATAGACCCGTACGTCATGCAGGCTCGCCGCCGCATAGATCGACCCGTCGATCCGCCCGACCGTGAAGCGCAGGCCGTTGTCGGTGCGGATGCGCCCGATCGCATCCGCGACCAGCCGATGCCCCGGCCCGGTGTCGACCAGCGCCGTTGCCAGCGCGATCAGCCCCAGCAGCGCGGCGAGCACCCCCGCAATACGACGCAGCCACCGGGCGGCGCTCCTCAAAACGCCTGTCCCAGCGACACATAGACCGCGATCCGCTTGTCGCCCGGCTGCGGGTTGATCGGCGTGCCGACGTCGAGGCGGATCGGGCCGAAGTTGGAATAATAGCGCACGCCCAGCCCCGTGCCGTAGTGCAGTCCGCTGATCGGCGGCAGCTCGCCGGTGGAGATGGTGCCGGCGTCGAGGAACGGCACCAGCCCGAAGCTGCCGAACGTCCGCACCCGGGCCTCCAGCGAGAACTCGGTCAGGCTGCGGCCGCCGATGGGGTCGTTGTTGACGTCGCGCGGGCCGATGTCCTGATAGGCATAGCCGCGCACCGACGCGCCGCCGCCTGCATAGAAGCGCCTGGACGGTGCCACCGCGTCGCGCGGTGCGCCCAATATGGTGCCCAGCCGCACCCGCCCCGCGATCACCACCCGCGCGCCCGCCGACCGGTAGGCGCTGGCATCGATCTGCGCGCGCGCATAGCCGAACGCCGCTCCCTCCAGCGACAGCTCGGGGCTCAGCCGCCCGCCCAGCCGGAACCCGCGCGTCGGGTTGAGCAAGTCGTTCGACCCGTCGTAGGTCAGGCTGGTCGGCGCGGCGATGATGAAATAGGTCTGCCGCCGCGGCGCGCCCGTGTCGACGATCGTGTCGCGCTCGTCCGACGCGACCAGCTCGCCACCCAGCGACCACGTCCATTTCTTCTGGAAGAAGATATTGGTCTGCCGCTCCAGCGTGCCCGACAGCGTCAGCGTCCGTGCGTCATAGGCGTCGCGGATCGTGTGTGCGGCGTCGAGCTGCGCGGTCAGCACCCGGTCGCGCCCCTCGAAATTGTTACGGCGGAAGACAACGCTGCCCGATTGCTCCAGCGTCCCCAGCACGCCGCGCAGCGTCAGCGCGCCCTCGGGCGGGAACAGGTTGCGGTGCGTCCACGACAGCTCCGCCCGCGCGCCCTCGCCGGCGCCATAGCCAAGCTCGCCCGCGATCGTGTGCGGCGGCGCGCGCTCCAGGTGGACCGCGACGTCCACGGTGCCCGGCGCGCTCCCCTCGACGGGCTTCACGTCGGCGACCGACACCAGCCCGGTCTGGATCAGCGCCCGTTTCAGGTCGACCAGCTCCGACGCGTCATAGGTCTCGCCGGGCCGGAACCGGGCGATGTCGGCGACATGGTCGGCGTCGAAGACGTGGTTGTCGGGGTTGGCGGTGATCCGCCCGAACCGCCGCGCGCCGCCCGGCGTGACCGCCAGCGCCAGCGTCGCCGAGCGGCTGGCGCGGTCGAGGACGATCTCGGGCTGCGCCACGACCGCGAAGGGATAGCCGGAGTCGGTGATCCGGGTCAGCAGGCCCGCCTGCGCCGCGGCGATCGCGTCGGCATCGACCGGATCGTTCGCCTTGACGCGATAGGCGCCACGCAGCGCCGCCGCGCCGTCCATGCTCGCGAGGCCGGAGACTGTGACGCTGCCGAACCGGTAGAGCGCGCCCGGCGTGGCGGCGAGGACCATCACCGGCCGCGCCGCTGCCGACCGATCGATCCGCGTCGCGACCTGAGCGTCGTAATACCCTTCCGCGCGGAGCAGGTCGACGAGCAGGGCCGCATCCTCGCGCGCCCGCCGGTCGAGCTGGGCGGCGTTGGCGACGTCGCCGCCGTGGAGCCGCAGCGCCGAGGCGCCGTCGAACCGTTCGCGCAGCAGCGGCGTCCCCGCCGCGCCCAGCCCGTCGAGCCGCACGCCGTAACGGGTGTCCCCGGCCGCGCGGGTCGTGGCGGCCGCCGCCGCGGGCGCGCCGGGCGCGGTCGCGAGGTCCGGCCAGTCGACGCCGATGCCGGGCAGCGGCGCCATCACCGCCGAGCCGTCAGGCGCAGTGGTCGCAGGCCCGTCGCGAGCCGGTTGCCCGGCGGGAGTCGTCTGCCCCCAGGCCGGGGCGGCCACGATCATCCCGGCCGCGCACCATCCCGCGCCGGCCCTGCGTGCCCGCAACCACATGACCGGTCCCTAGCGTGGCAGGGTGGGCGACGACAGGGGGTCGCGGACGGCGTTCAGCGAACCGTGCCGTTCATGCGGCCGATCGCTGGCCGTCAGCACGACCCTGCGACGCTGGCATGGCGCGGCGGGACGTGGCAGGAGCGACGAGATGGCCGAGCCTGTTCCCCCGCCTCCCCCCCCCGCCTCGGCCGGCGGCGCGCTGATCGCGTTGGGAGCGATCGGGGGCGCGGCGGTCGGCTTTTTGATGGGCGAGGCGACGCCGGGTTTCCTCGTCGGCACGGGGCTCGGCATCCTTGCTTCGCTCGCGATCTGGTGGCGCGAACACCGGCGGGCGTAGCCTTCCGGCGGGCGTAGCCTTCCCGCGCGTCACCGCACCGCGCGTGACTGCCAGACGACGCGGCCGATCACCTCCACCGCGTCCGCCGCGACTGGCGATGCCGAAGGATTGTCGCTCGTCACCATGATAGCCCCGCCGCGGCGCGCGACCCGCTTCACCAGCGTCGCGCCGTCGATCCGGATCACGAACACCCGCCCCGTCGCGGTGACCCGCCGGTCGCCCTGGTCGACGAGCAGCAGGTCCCCGTCCGCGATGCCGGGCGCCATCGAGTCGCCCGTCGCCTCCACCAGCGCGACGGCGCCGCGCACACCGATCGACCGCAGCATCTGTGGCGGAAAGTCGATCGCGTCCACGATCCGATCATCGTCGTTGAGCGCGCCCGGCCCCGCCGACACGCGCGCATCGAGCCGCGGCACGGATACCAGGGGCAACGACGCCGCCGGCTTCGGCCCACCCAGCACCGCCTCTTCCACGCCGAAATAACGCGCCAGCAGCGCCCGGTCCGCCTCCGCCAGCCGCCGCGGCGAGCCGCGCTTCACGAACTGCTGCAGATACGCCTCGTTGCGCCCGATCAGTCGCGACAGCGACGACAGGCTCTCTCCCTCGCCGGCGGACACCAGCGTCGCGAGCGCCACGCGAGGATCGTCGTCAAACACCCACGACAAATAGCTCTAGGATTTTTCCTAGACAAGTTGGATTTGAGAAAAGAACAAAGCGGGTACGGAAACCGGAGTCGAAAGGATGCCCCATGTGCCTGATGGTCAAGATCGACCGCTACCTGCGCCAGACCAACATGCGCCCCACAACCTTCGGGCGGCTCGCGATCAAAGACCCTCGCCTGGTCCACGACCTGCGGCGCGGACGCGAGTTGCGACCGCGGACCGTCGCACGGGTCGAGGCGTTCCTGTCCGGAGGACCAGCATGACCACGCCGCCTCGCACTGGCGCGCAGAGCGATCCAGCCGTCATTCTCCTCCGCACGCTGCTGGCGAGCGCGCCGCTCGCGTCTGCGGCCGAGCTCGTGGAGATGACCAGCACGAGCTGGGCCAGCGCGACCTTCGTCGGGGCGCGGCACGTGATCCGGCTGATCGCCTGCGACGACGACGCCTTGGCGATCTGGCTCGCCGGCCTGTCGGAGGCGCAGTTCCGACTCGGCAGGCATCTGCTGGTCGATTTAGCGGTCGCGAGCGTGATCCGGAGCGGGACGATCGCCGACATCGCGATCGAGGCGCTGACGATCGAAGACGCCTGAGGCGGGTTCAGCCGCGCATCGCGAGCCGGCGCAGCGAGCCCAGCGTTTCGGCCAGCGATCCGCCCGGCTCCGCGCCGACGGCCTCTGACTCCGGCGGGGGAGCCCGTTCGACCGTCGAAACGGGCCTGCGCCGTGCGCCGCGCTCGAGCCGGGCGAGTAACGATTCGATCGTGTCCTGCCGGTCGCGCACGTCGGCGCCCAGTTCGATGCTGTCGATGCGCTCGCCCGGCGCCAGCGGCGGCGATGATGCCAGCGAGGGGATGGGCGACGTAGCCGGTCGCGGTGAGGCGGCGACGACTGCCAGCGGCGCCACTGGACGGGCGGGCTCGCGCGGCACGTCCGGGATCGCGGCGGGATCGATTGCGGCGAGCGCGGTATCCAGATCCGCCGGCAGCGCGCGATCGTCGGCGGACGGGACCGACTGTTCAGCGGCGACGATCGACAGAAAGGGGGCGCCCAGGTCACGCTCGGCCAGGATCGGCGGGCGCGGTGGCGCATCGGGATGCGAGTCGGCGCGGCGCACGGCCTGGCCGCCAGGAAGGCGCTTTGGGCGACGGGTCGGCAGGCGCAGCGAGGGCAAGCCTGTCGGCACGCGGCGGTCGCCCGCCACCAGCACCAGTATCGCCCACGTCACCGCGGCCACCAGCAGGCCGCCACCGGTCGCCAGCACGGCACGCGCCGTCAGCCCGAGCGGCGGCGCGGCGGCGTTGACCAGCGCGGCGACCCCGCTGTGCCCGACGACCGACTCCAGCAATCCGGCGGGTCCGGCGAGGCAGGCAAGCGCGACGGTCGCGCCCGCCACCGTGCCGCCGACAGCGGCGAGTGTGGGCGGAGCGAAAGGCGCTGTCAGGCGGGGAGTATCGGTGCGTGCGACCATGGAGCGTCCACTGAATGATGGCCAGCAAGTTGCTGGTAAACCGGCCAGTAACGCGAAATGTTTGACGCCCAGTTACGGTCTGCCTCGACGAACGCGCGGGCACGGGCGCGGCGCGCGTCCCATCCGCTGCGGTCCGCCAGCAGGTCCGCCAGCGCGGCGGCGATGGCGGGCGGCCGGTCAGGCGCGAACAGCGTGCCGGTGTCGCCGTCCCGGATCAGCTCGCGGTGGCCGCCGACGTCGGACGCGGCCACCAGCCGACCCTGCGCCATCGCCTCCAACGGCTTCAGCGGCGTGACCAGATCGGTCAGCCGCATCCGCTTGCGCGGATAGGCGAGCACGTCGACGAGGCCGTAATAGCGTTCCACCTGCGTGTGCGGCACCCGGCCGGCGAAGCGGATCTGCCCCGCGACCGGCGACGCCGCCGCCTGCGCCCGCAATACCGCCTCCATCGGCCCGCCACCCACCAGCAGCAGCCGCGCGCGCGGGCGGGCGGCGACCAGCGCGGGCATGGCCGCGATCAGGTCGTCGAGCCCCTCGTAATCGTAGAAGCTGCCGATGAAGCCGATCGTCTCGGCATCCTCCAGTCCGAGCTCGGCCGCGAGCGCCTCGTCGCGCGGCGGGGCTGCGCCGAACAACGTCAGGTCGACGCCGTTGGGCGAGACCACGATCTTGCCCGGATCGACGCCGCGCGCGATCAGGTCTCCGCGCAAGCCTTCGCAGATCACCACGACGGCGTCGGCGCGGCCGACCACCCAGCTTTCGAGCGCGCGTGTCGCGCGGTAGCGGAGCGATCCCTCGCGGCCCGTGCCGTTGCCGACGGCCGCGTCCTCCCAGAAGGCGCGGATCTCGTACACCAGTGGCAGGTGCCGCTGCCGCGCGACCCGCAACGCCGCCAGTGCGCCCAGCACCGGCGAATGCGCGTGGAGGATGTCGGGCCGAAACGTGGCGACGGCCGCGTCCACCCGGCGGGCCAGCGCGGCGATCTCCGCCGCCTCGCGCAGCGGGAACGGCAGCTTGGGGGGCATGGGCGTGCGGTGGAACGTCAGCCCGTCGATCGTCTCGCACGTGGCCGCACTCTCGCCCTGCCGCGCGCCGGTGACGGCAGCGACCTGCCATCCGCGCGCCTGCTGCGCCGTCAGGATCGCGCGGGTGCGGAAGGTGTAGCCGCTCTGCAGCGGCAGGCCATGATCGAGGACGTGGAGGATGCGCATGCCGCAGCTTGTGCCAGCGGCCGCTTAACGGGCCGTCAACCGGCACCGCGTACCTAACCACTCC
Source organism: uncultured Sphingomonas sp. (assembly GCF_964237335.1). NCBI lineage: Bacteria > Pseudomonadati > Pseudomonadota > Alphaproteobacteria > Sphingomonadales > Sphingomonadaceae > Sphingomonas > uncultured Sphingomonas sp. The sequence goes on along the minus strand of NZ_CAXSHM010000003.1, from coordinate 125,681 downwards.
TCTCACCGCTCCCGTTCAGGCTGAGCTTGTCGAAGCCCTGCCCTTTCATCCGACAGAAAGGCAGCCCTTCAACAAGCTCAGCCTGAACGGGAGCAGGGCAAGGCTCTCGAACCCCCGGAGGCGCGCATGATCGACAATTTCGCGCTGCTGGTCAGCCACGGGCTGATGATGCTCGTCGCCGTCCTGCTGATGCGCCGCCCTGACCTCGACCGCGAGCCGCCTGCCGCATCGCCGCCGCCCGCGGGAGAACGCCCGCGTGCGTGATCTCGCGTTCATCGGCTATCTGCTGGTCCTGTTCGGCATGGGTTTCCGCCGCCCGTTCCTGTTCGTGCTGGCGTACGTCTATATCGACATCGTCGCGCCGCAGCGGCTGACCTACTACCTGCTCAACGCTGTGCCGATCTCGCTGATCGCGGTCGGCCTCGCGGTCGGCGGCTGGGCGGTGGCGGACGACAAGAGCGGCATCCGGATCGCGCCGCGGCAGGTGATGATCGTCGCGCTGCTCGGCTATTGCCTCGCCACCACGCTGTCCGCCGACTTCCCGGTCGAGGCGCTCGACAAATGGGGATGGGTCTGGAAGGCGCTGGCCTTCGCCGCCTTCCTGCCGTTCACCTTGCGCACGCGCCTACGGATCGAGGCGCTGCTGGCGTTCATGATCCTGTCCGCCGCCTCGATCATCATCATCGGTGCGCTGAAGACACTGGCGAGTGGCGGCGGTTACGGCGAGCTCAACCTCATGGTCTCGAACAATTCGGGGCTGTACGAGGGCAGCACGATCTCGGCGGTGGCGATCGCAATCATCCCCGTCATCGCCTGGTTCATCCGCCACGGCACGATCTTCCGGCCGAACTGGAAGGTGACGGTGTTCTGCCTCGCGCTGATCTTCGCCTGCCTGCTGATCCCGATCGGCACGTCGACGCGCACCGGGCTGCTGTGCATCGGGCTGCTCGCGGTGCTGATGCTGCGCGATGCCAGGCGCAAGTTCCTGTACCTCGGCATGCTGGCGGCGATCGGCCTGGTCGCGGTGCCGTTCCTGCCGTCCGCCTTCACCGAGCGGATGAACACCATCAAGACGTATCAGGCCGACGCCAGCGCCTCGACTCGGCTCGCCGTATGGGCCTGGACGTGGGAGTACGCCAAGACGCACCCGCTGGGCGGCGGGTTCGAGGCGTATCGCGGCAACCACATCCGCTACGACACGGTCGCCGTCACCGGCACCGGCGCCGCCACCACCGTCACCAGCAAGCTGGAGGTCGACGCCGCCCGCGCCTACCACAGCGCCTATTTCGAGATGCTGGGCGAGCAGGGCTATCCCGGCGCGGCGCTCTGGTTGCTCATCAACATCGCCGGTCTCGTCCACATGGAGGTGCTGCGCCGCCGCTATCGCGACGCACCGCCCGACCAGGCGTGGGTGGCGCCGCTCGCGGGCGCGCTGCAGAACGGGCACATCGTCTATCTGTTCGGCGCGGCGTTCATCGCCATCGCGTTCCAGCCGTTCGTCTACATGCTGATCGGCGCGCAGATCGGGCTCGACACCTATCTCGCACGGGTCGCCGCAGGGCAGAGCTTCCGCCCGATGCGGCGCGCGCGGCCGGCGGTGGTGCCGGCTTGAGCGCTCGTCCGCCCGAGCTCCGCGCGCTGACCGGCGCGAGAGGCATCGCCGCGTGGCTGGTGGTGCTTTACCACATCCGCCTGTCGATCGCGGGCCTGCCCGCGTCCGTCGTGGCCGTGCTGGCCAAGGGCTATCTGGCGGTCGACTTCTTCTTCCTGCTGTCGGGCTTCGTGATCTGGCTGGCCTGGCACGAGCGGCTGCGGGACGGGGACGCCGGCGCGGTGCGGCGGTTCTGGTGGAAGCGCGTCGCGCGCGTGTGGCCGCTGCACCTCCTGATGCTCGCCTTGGCGGTCGCCATCGCGATCATGCTGGCAGCGACCGGCCGCAGTGACGGCGGGCACTTCCCTTTCGCCGAGCTGCCGCTGCACGTCGCGCTGATACAGGAATGGGGTTTTACCGACCGGCTGACATGGAACGATCCCGCCTGGTCGATCAGCGCCGAGTGGGGCGCCTATCTGCTGTTCCCGGTGCTGATCGCGGTGGTGGACTGGCGCCGGTTGCCGACGGCGGCGGTGCTGGCCGCGATCGGCGCGCTGTTCGTCCTGCTGCACGCGGTGTTCGCCGGCCATGGCGCGACGAGCCTCGGCTTCGACATCGCACGGCTCGGCCTGGCACGCTGCCTGATCGAGTTCGCCGCCGGCACCGCGCTGTGCGAGCTGTACGGCCGCTGGCGGGAGCGACCGGCGCTGCCGGCTGCAATAGCTGCGGGGGGCGGCGTCCTGTTGTTCGGGGCGGCAGCGACCCAAGCCTTGCCCGAGACGCTGGCCATACCTGCCGCTTTCGCCGCGCTGCTGATGCTGCTGGCGCTCACCAGCGGGTGGCGCCGCAACCCGCTCGCGACCCGCCCGCTCCACCTGCTCGGCGAGATCAGCTTCGCGACGTATCTGTCGCATTTCCTGCTGTTTCTCGTCTTCAAGCTCGCGTTGGTCGACGATCCGCGCGCGGTGCCGGCGGTGTTGATCGCGCTGTACCTGACGATCGTCCTCGCCGCATCTTTCGCGCTGTACCAACTCTGGGAAAAGCCCGCGCAACGGTGGATCGAGACGCTGCCCACTCGGTTGGCCACACGGGCGAGGCGACCCGAAGGAAGCCCCGCCCCGCACGGCTGAACCTCAGGCCGCCGCTTCCTCGTCGGCGAACTCCGCCTCCAGCGCGCTGAGGATCGCCTTGTTGAACGCAGGGATATCCGCCGGCTTGCGGCTGGTGACCAGATTGCCGTCGACCACCACCTCCTCGTCCACCACGTCCGCGCCGGCGTTCTCCAGATCGGTGCGGATCGACGGCCAGCTCGTCATCCGCCGCCCGTCGACCACGTCCGCCTCCACCAGCAACCACGGCGCATGGCAGATCGCCGCGACCAGCTTGTCGTCGTCCATGAACTCCTGGACGATCTCCACCGCCCGCTCCTCAAGCCGCATCTTGTCGGGATTGCCGACGCCGCCCGGCAGCAGCAGCGCGTCATACTCCTCGGTGTCGACGGCCTCCAGCGTAAGGTCGGGCGTGATCGTCTCCGCCTTCTCGCTGTCGTTCACCACGCCCTGGATCGGATCGGTCTTGATGGAGGCGAGTGTCACCTTGGCGCCTGCGTCGAGGAGCGCCTGGCGCGGGCCGAACAGCTCGTCGCGCTCGAAGCCGTCCGTCGCGAGGATCAGGACGCGCGCCTGGGAAAGATCGGCCATGGGGTAAGTCTCCGGAATCGCTTGTGTGGGCGCCAAACCCGCCGCCCGACGCTCGCGTTCCGCAGGGTGGATGACAAACAGGCGACAAGGCCGGCCACCGGGCCTATAGGCGCGGCTCCTGACCGGGAAGCCCCCACCGATGCTCACGACCCATCCGTTCGAGGACGATCACCTGCGCGAAGAGTGCGGGGTGTTCGGCGTGTCGGGCTCGGACGGCGCCGCCGCGCTCGTGGCGCTCGGGCTGCATGCGCTCCAGCATCGAGGACAAGAGGCGGGCGGCATCGCGAGCTGGGACGGGCGCCAGTTCCACGTCCACCGCGCGATGGGGCATGTCGCTGGCAATTTCGATCGTGACGACGTGATCCGCTCGCTGCCGGGCACGGTCGCCTGCGGACATGTCCGCTATTCCACCACCGGCGACACGTCGCTACGCAACGTCCAGCCGCTCTACGCGGAGCTCGCGAGCGGCGGGTTCGCGGTGTCGCACAACGGCAATTTGTCCAATGCGATGACGCTGCGGCGCGAGCTCGTCCGGCGCGGCGCGATCTTCCAGTCGACGTCGGACACCGAGACGATCATCCACCTCGTCGCCACATCCCACTACCGCACGCTGATCGACCGGTTCATCGACGCGCTGAAACAGGTGGAGGGCGCCTATTCGCTCGTCGTGATGACGCCCGAGGGCATGATCGCCTGCCGCGACCCGCTCGGCATCCGGCCGCTGGTGATGGGCAGGCTCGACGGCGCCGTCATCGTGGCGTCGGAGACGGTGGCGCTCGACGTGGTCGGCGCGACGTTCGAGCGCACCATCGATCCCGGCGAGGTCGTGCTGATCCGCGGCACGCAGATCGAGTCGATCCGCCCGTTCCGCGCGGTCGCGCCGCGACCGTGCATCTTCGAATGGGTGTATTTCTCGCGCCCCGACTCGATCGCCGGTGACCTGTCCGTCTACGACGTGCGCAAGGCGATCGGCGCGCAGCTCGCGATCGAGTCGCCCGTCGACGCCGATCTCGTCATCCCGGTGCCCGATTCGGGCGTGCCGGCTGCGATCGGCTATGCGCAGCAGAGCGGCATCCCGTTCGAGCTCGGCATTATCCGCTCGCATTACGTCGGCCGCACCTTCATCCAGCCGGGCGACAAGGTGCGCCACCTCGGCGTCAAGCTGAAGCACAACGCCAATCGCGCGCTCATCAAGGGCAAGCGCGTGATCCTGGTCGACGATTCGATCGTGCGCGGCACCACCTCGCTCAAGATCGTGGAGATGATGCACGAGGCCGGCGCGGCGGAGGTCCATATGCGGATCGCCTCGCCACCCACACGCCATTCCTGCTTCTACGGCGTCGACACGCCCGAGCGCGCGAAGCTGCTCGCCGCCAAGCTGGATCTCGGCGGAATGACCGACTTCATCCACGCCGACAGCCTGGCGTTCGTCTCGATCGACGGCCTCTACAAGGCGCTCGGGCAACCTGGCCGGGAAAGCGGCCGCCCAAGCCATTGCGACGCCTGCTTCACCGGCGATTATCCCACCCGGTTGACCGACCAGGACGAGACCGAAGACGTCGACCAGTTCGCGCTCCTCGCCGAGCGGGTCGCCTGACCTCGGGAACCCAGTACCCCACCCCGTTCGCCCTGAGCTTGTCGAAGGGCTGCCCTTCTTCCGTACGAGGGCAGTGCTTCGACAAGCTCAGCATGAACGGGAATCATCGCACTGCCTTTGGAATCCCTCATGGACCAGCCCCTCGCCCACCAACTTGCCCTCGTCACCGGCGCCAGCCGCGGCATCGGCGCGGCCACCGCGTTGGCGCTGGCCGCCCGCGGCGCGCACGTCGTCATCACGGCGCGCGACGCTGCGGGGCTGGAGCGCGTCGAGGAGGCGATCTTCGACGCCGGCGGCAGCGCCACGATCGCGCCGCTCGACCTGACGCAGGCGGACAGCATCGCGCGCCTCGCCGCCGCGATCGCCGAGCGGTGGACCGCGCTCGACCTGCTGGTGCTCAACGCCGGCCGCTTGGGTCCGCTGGCGGCGGTGCCGGCGATCGACCCTAAGGAACTGGCCGCGATCCTGACGCTCAACGTCAGCGCGCCCGCCTCGCTGATCGCCGCCTTCGATCCCATGCTGCGCGCCTCGGCGGCGGGCAAGGTGATCGCGGTCACGTCAACTGTGGCGCAGCGACCTCGCGCCTTCTGGGGTGCGTATGGCGCGTCCAAGGCGGCGCTGGAGACGCTGGTCGGCGCCTATGGCGAGGAGATGGAGCAGATCAGCCCCATCCGCACAGCGATCCTCGACCCCGGCGCGACCCGCACCCGCATGCGCGCCGACGCCTTCCCGGGCGAGGACCCGGCGAGCGTCAAGGAGCCGGCGGTCGTGGCCGAGCGGATAGCGGCGCTGGCGGTGGCGGGCTTCCCCGCGGGGTATCGGGAGAGGGTGGAGGGGTAGGCACCTTGTCACCCCGGCCTTGAGCCGGGGTCCCGCTTCTTCTCGATGCAGGCAGAAGCGGGACCCCGGGTCGGGCCCGGGGTGACGGGGCTCTTCACCAACGTCACCTGCGCCACGTCGATGCCGCCGCCGCGAAACCCACCCTCGCAGTACATCAGGTAATACCGCCACAGGCCCGCAAACCGCGCGTCGAACCGGGCCGGCAGCCGCCCTTCCGCCACCGCCGCATCGAACCGCAGCCGCCAGCGGCGCAGCGTCTCGGCATAGTCAGCGCCAAATCCGGTCCGGTCGCGCCATTCCAGCCCCGCCCCCTCCGCGATCGACCGGAACCGTGCTTCCGACAGCAGCATGCCACCGGGGAACACGTACCGCTGGATGAAGTCCACACCGGCCGCATAAGCGGGAAAGACGTCCTCGGCGATCGCGATGAACTGGATCGCCGCGCGTCCGCCCGGTTTCAGCACGCGTGCGATCGTCTCCAGATACGCGGGCCAGTACCGCTCCCCCACCGCCTCCACCATCTCGCAGCTCACAACGGCATCCTTCAGGCCCGTTGCGTCGCGATAGTCCTTCAGCGTCACCGCGACCTCGTCCGACAGGCCCGCCGCGGCAATCCGCGCTTCTGCGATCTGCTTCTGCTCATGCGACAACGTTAAGGCGACAACCTGCGCACCGCGTCGTGCCGCGACCTCGGCAAGGAACCCCCAGCCGCAACCAATCTCCGTCAGCCCGTCACCCGGTCGAAGCGCCAGCCGATCGAGCAGCAGGTCGACCTTGCGCCGCTGGGCAACCTCCAGCGGTTCCTCGGGATCGCGGAAGATCGCGCTGGAGTAGCTCATCGTTTCGTCGAGCCACTCGCGGTAGAAGTCGTTGCCGAGATCGTAATGCGCGGCGACGTTGCGGCGGGCTCCCGCCTGCGTGTTGCGGCGTAAGCGGTGCCACATCCGGTCCGCCACGCGCACTACGCCGCCCGACCGCGCGGCGACGCCCAGCGTCACGCGGTTGCGCATGAACAGGTCGAACAGCGGCACCGGATCGCAGGCGGACCAGTCGCCCGCCGCCCACCCCTCGTACCAGCCGACCGATCCGCGCGTCGCCAGCCGCACCAGCGCACGCCAGCGGTGGACGGCGACGATCGCGACCGGACCGGGCGCGCGGTCGCCGAGCCGCCGGGTGCTGCCGTCAGGCAGACTCGCCTCGATCGCGCCTGTCGCCAGCCCTCCGTCGATCCGATCGAGAAGGCGGTGGAATGGCGCCGCGACAGCGCGGCGGTGCCAGGCCGCCGGGCGGGCTCGTTCGGGTGCTGGCGACACGGCGTTCACGCCCGCGCCTCTGGCATCAGGCCCCCGTCATCGCAACCACCGGTCGGCCGTCAGCCGATCGCGCGGTTGGCGGCCAACGCCCGGTCTCGCGCCTCGCGGTGGCCGACGATCTTCGCCGGATAGGCACCGGGACGCGCCCCATGGGCGTCGGGATCGTGGATCACGTCGTCGCCCAGGTCCGCCAGCTCGGGCACCCAGCGGCGGATGTAATCGCCCGCATCGAACTTCTCCGACTGTGATAGCGGCGCCATGATCCGGCCGAACATGTTGGCGTCGACGCCGGTGCCCGCGATCCACTGCCAGTTGACCGAATTGTTGCCATAGTCGGCGTCGACCAGGCAATCCCAGTACCAGCGCTCGCCTGCGCGCCAGTCGATCAGCAGGTGCTTTACGCTGAAGCTCGCGCAGATCATGCGGACGCGGTTGTGCATCCAGCCACTCGTCCAGAGCTGGCGCATGCCGGCGTCGACGATCGGATAGCCGGTGCGCCCCTGTTCCCACGCCTTGCGGTCGGCGTCGGCATCCTCGCCGGTCCGCCACGTCAGCGCGTCGTAGCGCGGCCGGCCGTTCGTCTCGGCATAGTCGGGCAGCGCCAGCACGACGCCGTCGGTGAAATCGCGCCAGGCGAGCTCCTTGCGGAACTTCTCGGCCTCGGCATGGCCGTCGAGCGCATGCCAGACGGTTCGCGCCGACACCTCGCCATGGTGGAGGTGCGGCGACAGACGCGATGTGCCGGCGACCGACGGCAGGTTGCGCTGCGTCTCGTAAGCGTCGACATGGTCCGCGAACGCGTCCGCCGCCGCCAGCCCCGCCGCCTCGCCGGGGGTCCACTCGTCCGCGAACGCCGCGGCCCAGTCGCGCTTGGGCAGCAGGCCCCAGTCCGCCAGCGCGTCGCTCGCCGGCCACGTCTTCGGCGCTTGCAGCTTCGTGGGGGCGGGCTCGGGGTTAGGCGGCGGCAGTTGCGCCTGCAGCGCCTTCCAGAACGACGAATAGACGCGGAACGGCGCGCCTGACCCGGTGCGGACCTGCTCGATCGGGACCAGGTGATTGCCGTCGTGCAAGGTCAGCACGTCCACCAGCGCCGCTTCCGCCGCGCGCCACCAGGGCTCGTAATGACGGATCGCGTGGATGCGGGTGGCGCCCGTTTCCTCGATCAGCGCGCGCAGCACGTCGACGGCGCGCCCGCGCCGCAGGATCAGCCGGCTGCCGATGCCCCGCATCGCCGCGTCGAGCGAGGCCAGCGAATGATGCAGCCACCAGCGCTGCGCACCACCGATCCGCCACGCGCCCGCGCTCTCGTCGTCGAGCACATAGACCGGGATCACCGAGCCCTCCGCAGCCGCGGCGATCAGCGCGGGCTGGTCGGCGAGGCGCAGGTCCTGACGGAGCCACAGGAGGACGGGATCGGACATGGGCGAGCGTTTCGGCGTCAGGAACGTCCGCCTTCCAACGTGACGATCCGATCCTCGTGATCGTGCACCACGCCGGCGACGAGGTTGAACACGAGTGTGTTGCCGTCGATGCGCTGGACCAGGTCGGTGATCTGGTCGGTCATCTCCTCGATCCGCATGTTCGTGCGCTCGATCTGTGCGCGCATCTCCTGCAACAGCCGGATCGTAAGGTTCTCGGTCTCTTCGCTCATCGCCAACTCCGCCTGTCGGTACGGAACATAGCTAGATCGCAGTGCCCCTTCAACGCCGCATCAGATCGCGTGCGGCTGCTTGTCGACCATCCAGGTCTGGCCCTTGCTCAGCAGCGATTGCAGGTCGGCGCGCTTGCCCTCGCTCGCGGTGCGATTCTGCTCGATCACCGCGGCGTCGAACGTCGGTGCGGGGTCGTCGAGCAGCACGCCCAACGCCATCGGAAACGGCCCGAACTCCATCTCGACGAGCAGATGCGCCATCGTGCGATTGGTGACGTCATGCACCAGCACGCCCGCCGCCTGCCAGTCGCCGCCCGTCACCGTCACCACCTTCAACTGGAGCCGCTGCAGGTCGAGCGCGATACCCAGCGTGCCGCCGGCGAACAGCATCGGCTTGCCGTCCTCCAGCCACAACTGCTTGCCGTCCGCGCCCGCCTTCTTGTCGGTGAAGGACGCGAACACGTCGTCGTTGTAGACGATGCAATTCTGGAAGATCTCGACGAACGCGGTGCCGACATGCGCGTGCGCGGCCTTGAGCACGGGGACAAGGTTCTTGTTGACGTCGATCGCGCGTGCCACGAACCGCGCGCCGCTGCCCAGCGCGAAGGCGCACGGGTTGGCGGGCCGGTCGACCGAGCCGAGCGGCGACGTCGGCGTGCGCGTGCCGATCCGGCTGGTGGGGGAATATTGCCCCTTGGTCAGCCCGTATATCTCGTTGTTGAACAGCAGGAACTGGCAGTTCAGGTTGCGGCGGATCAGGTGCATCGTGTGGTTGCCGCCGATCGACAGCGCATCGCCGTCGCCGGTGATGATCCACACGTCGAGCTCCGGATTGGCGAGCTTCACCCCCGTCGCCACCGCCGGCGCGCGGCCGTGGATGGTGTGGAAGCCATACGTCTCCATGTAATAAGGGAAGCGCGACGAGCAGCCGATGCCCGACACGAACACGGTGTTCTCCGGCCGCACGCCCAAGTCCGGCATCGTGCGCTGCACCGCCTTCAGGATGGCGTAATCGCCGCAGCCTGGGCACCAGCGCACCTCCTGGTCGGTCTCCCAGTCCTTGGGCTTGCTGGCGAAGGGGGTCATGTCGTTCATGTGCAAACTCCGCGTCATGCCAGCGAAAGCTGGCATCTCGTGGTAACAGGAAGACCCCAGCGTGCGCTGGGGTGACGGCCGTGGACTAATGTTCCGTCGGCGTCAGCGCGGCTTCGCGGTCAGGTTCCAGCGCCTTGGCCGTGCCGTCGTCGTATCCAGCAATCGGATCGGGCAGTTGCGTGCTGTCTGCCCGAACCTCGCCACCTTCCGTCCCGCCGTCGAAGAACGCCAGGATCGCATCCTCGATCTCCGCGATGCGGAACGGCTGGCCGGACACTTTGGTGAGCGACTTGGCGTCCACCAGATACTGGTCGCGCAACACGGTCTTGAGCTGGCCGGTGTTCATCTCGGGCACCAGGATGTGCTCGTAACCCTCCAGCAACGCGCCGAGATTTCCCGGCATCGGCCAGATATGGCGCAGGTGGATGTGCGCGACGTCGACGCCGCGCTTGCGCAGCCGGCGCACCGCCTGGTGGATCGGCCCGAATGTCGATCCCCAGCCGACCACCGCGAGCGTGCCACGCGCCTCGCCAAGCTCCACCCGCTGGTCGGGCACCGCGATCCCGTCGACCTTGGCCTTGCGGGTGTCGGTCATCTCCTGGTGGTTGGCGGGCGAATAGTCGATGTTGCCCGTGCCCTGCTTCTTCTCGATCCCGCCGATGCGGTGGAGCAGGCCCGGCGTCCCGGGCTTCACCCACGGCCGCGCGAGCTTCGCGTCGCGCGCATAGGGCAGGAAGCCACCCTCTGGCACCGTCTCCAGATACTGGACCGGGAACGGCGCATAGCCGCTCATGTCTGGCACGCGCCACGGCTCGGCGGCGTTGGCGATATAGCCGTCGGTCAGCAGCATCACGGGCGTCATATAGGTGACCGCGATCCGCACCGCCTCGATCGCGCAGTCGAAACAATCGGCCGCCGAGCGCGCGGCGATCACCGGCATCGGCGCGTCACCGTTTCGCCCGTAGACCGCCTGGTACAGGTCGGATTGCTCGGTCTTGGTGGGAAGTCCGGTCGAGGGCCCGCCGCGCTGCGAGTTGACGATGACGAGCGGGAGCTCGGTCATGATCGCCAGCCCCATCGCCTCGCCCTTCAACGCGATGCCCGGCCCGGACGACGAGGTGACGCCGAGCTGCCCCGCATAGGACGCGCCGATCGCCGAGCCGATCGCGGCGATCTCGTCCTCCGCCTGGAACGTCGTGACGCGATATTCCTTCAACCGCGCGAGGTGGTGGAGGATCGCCGAGGCGGGCGTGATCGGATAACCGCCGAAGAACATCGGCACGTCGGCCAGCGTCGTGCCGGCGACGAGCCCCAGGCTGATCGCCTCCGCCCCCGTGACGGTGCGGTAGAGGCCGGGCGCGACCGGCGCGGCCGGCACGCTGTGCTGCTTCATCGGCCCGGAGAGTTCGGCCGTCTCGCCATAGGCATGGCCGGCGTTCAATGCGGCGATGTTCGCCTCCGCCAGCGTCGGCGCCTTGGCGAACTTCGATTTCAGCCAGTCGACGATCGGCTGCCGGTCACGATCGAACATCCAGAGTGATAGCCCCAGCGTCCACATGTTCTTGCAGCGGAGCGATTCCTTGTTGCCCAGCCCGAACGGCTTCACCGCGTCTAGCGTCAACTGGCTGATGTCGAGCGTCATCAACTGCCACTTCGCCAGGCTGCCGTCGGTCAACGGGTTGGCGGCATATTTCGCCTTGTCGAGGTTGCGCTGCCCGAACTCGCCCTCGTCGGCGATGATGAGACCGCCGGGCTTGAGGCTGTCGACGTTCACCTTCAGGCCAGCGGGGTTCATCGCGATCAGCACGTCGGGCGCATCGCCCGCCGTCTCGATCTCCGCCGAGCCGAAGTTGATCTGGAACGCGCTCACGCCGAACAGCGTGCCCTGCGGCGCACGGATCTCGGCGGGGAAATCGGGAAAGGTCGCCAGATCGTTGCCCGCGAGCGCGGTGGACAGGGTGAACTGCCCGCCCGTCAACTGCATCCCATCGCCGGAGTCGCCGGCGAAGCGGACGACGATGGACTCAGGATTGGGGTGGGCGGTCGCCTCGGCGAGCGTGGTCTCGTGGATGGCGGATGCCATGCGGGTTCCTTGGGCGGTGCGTATGCGGCGTTCCATAGGCGCGCGGCGCGGGGTGCGCCAAGGGAGAATGGACGCAGGGGAGCATGGCGCAACTTTAGGGTGAGGTGGTGTGGTGCCGATAGCGTTCGCTTATCCTCACCCGCCAGCGGGAGGATTAGTGCGTAGACGGTTGTTGCTCATGTCCTTGCTATGTTGGATTTCCGGTGACAAGCTCAGCGGGTTCTTTGACAGTCCCGGTTCCTCCCATCCTACCCGCCCAGGGCGCCGTCCCTCCACGGCACCACGCAGCGATACGTTTTGGTGTTACCTACTGTTACCTACTCTTGCACGGGCGCCCGTCAGCCCACCAGCGCCGCGCCCAGCCCCAGGATCGCCGCCACGTGCCGCCGCGAGATCGCCGCCTTGTCGTCGCCATAGCCTCCGCCGACCGTGCTCGCGAGCGGCAGGCCGCGGGCGCGGACCAGTCGCGCCACCAGCGCCTCGCGCCGCGCCAGCCCTGCGTCGGTCAGCGCCAGCCGGCCGAGCCGGTCGCCCGCGAACGGGTCGACGCCCGCCTGGTACAGGATGATCTGCGGCCGCACCTCGTCGAGCAGCGGCACCAGCGTCGCCTCCAGCGTGGCGAGGTATTCGTCGTCCCCCACCCCGTCGGCCAGCTCCACGTCGAGCGTCGATCTCGCCTTGCGGACGGGGAAGTTCTTGGCGGCGTGGATCGAATAGGTGGCGATGCCCGGCCGCCCGGCCGTCAACGCGGCGGTGCCGTCGCCCTGGTGGACGTCGACGTCGACCACCAGCAGCCGCTCGAGCGTTCCCTCCTCGACCAGTCTGACGGCCGCCAGCGCCAGGTCGTTGAAAACGCAATATCCCGCCCCCGTGTCGGCGAGCGCATGGTGGCTGCCGCCGGCGCTGTTCGCCGCGAACCCGTGCTCCAGCGCCAGGCGCGCTGCGAGGTACGTCCCGCCCGGCACCGCCTGCGCCCGCTCCGCCACCGCGGGCGTCACCGGGAAGCCGATCCGCCGTTCCTTCGCGCGCGGCACGCGGGCCTCCAGCACCTCGGCGACATAGTCCGGGTCGTGCACCTCCTCCAGCCAGCGGCGAGGCATCGGCTCGGGCGTATGCCACGCCAGTGTCGCGCCGCTTGCCCGCAGCAGGTCCCGGATCAGGCCGTTCTTGCTCGACTGGGCCATGGCTCGGGGATCGGGTGCGGCGACATAGGCCGGGTGATGGACGATGGGGATCACCCGTCCTAGGTAAGACTCCTGCCCAGCCACGTCCACGAGGCCCGTCCCATGACCGACGCCACTCCCTACGTCCGGCCGGACGTCGCCGCGTTCCTGGCCTATCTGAACGCCGTGCCCGGGCCCAAGATGTACGAGCTGGAGGCGCCCGCCGCGCGCGCGACCTACCTCGCGATGAAGGACGTGGTCGATCCGCCGGTGGGTGAGCTGGCGACGATCGTCGACCTCGCCATCCCGTCGCCCGACGGCGACATCCCGGCCCGGCTGTTCGACGCGCGCGCCTCGCGTGAGCCCGGGCCCGTCGTGATCTTCGCGCATGGCGGCGGCTTCGTGCTCGGCAACGTCGACACGCATGCGAGCTTCTGCGCGGAGGCGGCGCGGCAGCTCGACCTGCCGGTCGTCTCGGTCGATTACCGCCTCGCGCCCGAGCACCGCTGGCCCGCCGCGCCTGACGACGTCGAGGCGGCGGCGCGCTGGGTGGCGGGCAGCCCGGCCGCGCTGCTGGGGCGCCACGTCACCGGCTTGGTCCTGATGGGCGACAGCGCGGGCGGGACGCTCTCGATCATCACCGCCATGGCGCTGCGCGACGCGCCCGCCGCGGTGCCGGTGCTGGTGCAGGCGCCGATCTATCCGGCGACCGACTGGGACGGCGACTATCCCTCGATGCGCGCGTTCTCGGACGGCTATCTGTTGACGGACAAGTCGATGGCGTGGTTCCGCGACTCATATCAGGCGGACCTGAGCCACAGCCGCGGCTCTCCCAAGGCGGGCAGCGTCGCGGGCCTGCCGCGGGCGGTGATCGTGACGGCGGGGCTCGACCCGATCCGCGACCAGGGCCGCGACTATGCCGCGCGGCTGATCGAGGCGGGCATCCCGGTCGTCTACCGCGAGGCGGCGGGCACCATCCACGGCTTCGTAACCCTGCGCCGTGCGATCCCGTCGTCGGTCGGTGACGTCGCGGCGTATCTGGCCGCCGTGAAGGCGGCGGTGGCCGAGGCGGTGGCGCGATGACCGATCCCGCCGCTCTCCCATATCGCCCCTGCGCGGGCATTCTCCTCGTCAACCGCGCCGGCCGGGTGTTCGTCGGTCAGCGGATCGATACAACGCAGGCCGGCTGGCAGATGCCGCAGGGCGGGATCGATCCCGGCGAGGAGCCGCGCACCGCAGCGATCCGCGAGCTGGGCGAGGAGACGGGCATCACCCCCGACCTGATCGAACTGGTCGCCGAGGCGCCGGAGCCACTGACCTACGATCTGCCGCCCGAGCTGATCGGCAAGGCGTGGAAGGGCCGGTATCGCGGCCAGCGCCAATGGTGGTTCCTGTTCCGCTTCACCGGCGCCGACGCCCGGATCGATCTCGCGACGCCGCATCCCGAGTTCCGCGCGTGGCGCTGGGCCGATCCCGCCGAGCTGCCGGGGCTGGCGGTGCCGTTCAAGCGCCAGCTTTACGCCGACGTGCTCGCCGCCTTCGCGGGCCACCTTCCCTGACCGTCGCTTCGTCGCCGCAGGGTTCCGCCGCGACTCGGATCGGGTAGGAGGCGCGGATGCGGTACCTGTTCGCGTTCGCCTCCTTCCTCATGGCCGGGCCGGCGCTTGCGACGACCATGGCTCCGGCGCCGGGTGCGACCGATCCGCAGACCGACCCTGCGACCATCCCTCCTCCGATCCGAGCGATGCTCGACGCCGCGCTCGCGTCGGGCAACGACGGCGAGGTCGCGACCATCGTCAAATACGCGCGCACCGCCGATCCGCTGAGCGGCGATGCAGTGCAGGCGCTCGCGCAGCGCTGGCATGACGAGCGCACCGCCGCCAACGAGATACGCGTGCGCGATGCGCGTTTCCTCGACCTGTGGACCGGCAAGGCGGAGCTCGGCGGCTTCCTGACGACCGGCAACTCAAACACCGCCGGCGTCACCGCCGCGATCAGCGCGACGCGGGAGGGCATCGACTGGCGGCAGAAGTTCCACGGCCAGTTCGACTATCAGGAAAACCTGGGCGTCGTGACCCGCGACCATTGGCTCGCAAGCTACGAGCCCAATTACAAGATCGGCCCGCGCGACTATCTCTACGGCCAAGTGCAATATGAGAGCGATCGGTTGCTGGGCTTCTACGACCGCGCCTCGGGATCGGCGGGCATCGGCTACAGCGCGATCAAGCGGCCGCGCCTCCAGCTCGATCTCGAGATCGGGCCCGCCTATCGCTACGCCGCCTTCACCGACGACACCCAGCACGGCAGCATCGCCGCGCGCGGCAGCCTGGACGTGAAGTGGCAGTTGGTGCGCGGACTGTCGTTCACCGAAGTCGCGTCCGGCTATGCCGAGCGGAACAGTAGCACCCTCTCGACCGCGTCGTCGCTCAGCGCCAAGCTGTTCGGGCCGCTGTCGGCGAACCTGTCCTACACCGTCCAATATGAAAGCCGCCCGACGGCGGGATCGGTGACGACGGACACGACCAGCCGCGCGGGGCTGGCGTATAGTTTCTGAAGGTCATTCCCACCATCCGTTCGTCCTGAGCTTGTCGAAGGACAGGCGGCGCGGACAGGTGCTTCGACAGGCTCAGGACGAACGGAGAAAGGGCCTCGTTGAGGACTCCACCCTGTCGGGTTAACTGACAGGTAACCACGATCCCGAAGCCAAAACAACGCAAAACTCCCGTTGGCCTACCGCTTGCTCTGATCCTGCCATGTGGATCCGCTTCTCCCGCCTGTTCATCATCAAGACGAAGTTCGAGGCGTTCCTCGTCATCTATGGCCTCGGCACCGGCGCCGTCGAGCGGGGCGTCCACTACATGCAGCAATATCCCGGCGTCGGCGGCAAGCTGTTGTTCGCCGCCTCCCCGATCGCGGTGTTCATGGCTGCCGCGCGTATCCTCGACTCGTTGGAGCGGGGCCGGAACGGCTGAGACGGCGCGGCTCGCGCGGCCACACTCACATTCCCCCAACATCGTCATTCCCGCGAAAGCGGGAATGACGATGTTGGTGCTGCGGGGTAGCCCGTGCGATGCGCCATTTGATGCGTTCGCCCGTCAGCCCCGAGTTGATCGCCACAGTTCGCGCTCCCGCCTCGCGCGTCCGGTCGACGCGGCGTGCACTCGGCGGCGCCCTCCTCCTCGCGCTCGCCGGCTGCGCACGCCACCCGGACCCGGCACCGCACCAGGTCGACACGCCCGTCCGATTGCCCGACGCCGCCTCGACCATCGTCGTGCCGATCTCCGCGCGCCTGTCGGACCTCGCAGCGGCGATCGACGATCAGGTGCCGCGCGCGCTATGGTCGATCGACCGGGTCGAGCCCCGATGCGTACCCGCGCAGCATGTCTCGGTGTTCGGCGCAAAGCTGAAGGTGCTGCCCGACCTGTCATGCCGGATCGTCGGCCGGGTGACGCGCGGGCGCATCACGCTGGGCGGCCACGGCGACACGCTGAGGCTCGACATGCCCGTCCACGCCGTCGTCAGCGCGCGTGACATCGGCGGCATCATCAAGCAACAGACCGCGACCGACGACGCCCGCGTCCATGCCGACATCCATCTGTCCGTCCGCCCCGACTGGACGCCCGCGGCGACGATGAAGATATCATATGACTGGACGGACGCACCCGGCGTGACGCTGTTCGGCAAGCGCATCTCGTTCACCGACAAGGCGGATGCCAAGCTCGCCGGCGTGATCGCCGGGCTGGAACGTGACCTGCCGCGCGAACTCGGGAAGGTCGACGCGCGCGACAAGGTGGCGGCGGCGTGGCGCCAGGGCTTCACGTCGATCCTGCTCAACCGCGACAATCCGCCGGTGTGGCTGCGCATCACGCCGCAGCAGCTCGGCTTTGGCGGCTATCGCGTCGCGGACGGCCGGCTGAACCTCACCGCCTCCGTGCTCGCGCGGACGGAGACGTTCGTCGGGCCGCGCCCGGCCGATCCGGTGCCGACGCCGCTGCCCTCGCTCGCGCGCCGCATCGACAGCCCGGCGCTCGCCTTCCAGATGCCGGTGCTCGCCGACTATGCCCAGCTCGAGCCGGTGCTGGCGCGCGCGCTCGGCAGGCTGGCGCGCAAGGGCATCGTAATCCCCAAGCTCGGCCCGGTCGATGCCCGCTTCGGCAAGGTCACGATGTACGCGACCGACGGCGGCCGGCTGGCGGTGGGCGTACAGGTCCGCGCCAGGCTGCAGAGCGGCGTGCTCGGCGACACGAGCGGCGAGGTCTGGCTGACCGGCGTGCCGTACAACGCGCCCAGCTCCGAGCGGATCGAGATCCGCGACCTGCAGTTGACGGGCAACACGGACAGCCATTCGGTCAACCTGCTGCTCGCGCTGTTCCGGACGCCGTCGCTGCTGGACACGATCCGGGACGGGTTGACGCAGGATTTCGCCAAGGATTACGCCCGCATCCTGGGGTCCGCGCGCGGCGCGATCAAGGAGCGGCGGCAGGGCGATTTCGTGCTGGCCGCGACGATCACCCGCGTCGATCACGGCCGAGTCGTGCCGACCGGCTCCGGGCTGTTCCTGCCGCTTCAGGCCAATGGCACCGCCACCATCGCCTATCGCCCACGATAAATTCAAGTTGTTGCCGCCGCGCCACAAGTATCGATTACAGCTTCATGACTATTCGACCGTAACATAACTGTCGCATCGGCCGACTACCCGCTCCTCATAGGCCCGGACCCGAGTCCAGGATTGGGGAAAACACGATGCGCTTCCGAACACCTCTTCGCCGCCAGTTGCTGCTCGGCTGCGTCCTGCTGCCCCTCGCCGCCGCGCCGGCGCTCGCGCAGACGACGCCGCCAGCGTCCGCGACGACCGGACAGAGCGGTACCGGCCAGGGAAGTACGGTGACGAGCGACGCGACCGCGCAGAGCGGCACGCCCACCAACGCGCCCGAAGCGGCGGCGCCGGACACGACCTCGGGCCTGGGCGACGTCATCGTCACCGCCACCCGCCGCGAGACGAACCTTCAGAAGACGCCGATCTCAATCAGCGTGCTCAACACCCAGGCGCTGACCGATCGCCACGTCCTCAGCCTGTTCAACCTCGCGGACGGCACCATCCCGTCGCTGCGTGTCGCGACGTTCGAGGCGCGCCAGTCCGCGCTGACCATCGGCATCCGCGGCATCGTCCCCTACGACCAGAACCAGACCGCACGCGACGGCGGGGTCGGCGTCTACATCGACGGCGTGTCGCTCGGGAAGACGCAGGGGCTCAATGCCGCGCTCTTCGACATCGACCGGATCGAGGTGCTCAAGGGTCCGCAGGGGACGCTGTTCGGCCGCAACACGGAAGGCGGCGCCTTGAGCCTCGTCACCCGCGCGCCGTCGGGCGAGTTCGACGGCCGCGTCGTCGCCGGCGTCGGCAATTACGGCAGCCGCAATACCGAGCTCCACCTGGACCTGCCATCCTTCTACAACATCTCGCTCAAGTTCGACGGCGTCTACGAGCACCAGGACCCGACGGTGAAGGACCCACTGTCTGGCTCGACCGGCTGGAACTATTACGACCGCAAGGGCGGCCGCGTCGCCGCGCGCTGGCAGCCGATCGAGGGCCTGACCGCCGACTTCGCCTATGACTATGCGAAGGACGACAACACGCCGAACTTCAGCCAGCTGCTCGACTACAACCCGAACAACTATGCGGTCGGCACGTTCGTCCCGACGACCACCGCGGCCGGAACGACCTATACCCTGTCCAACAACGGGGCGCCCTGCAACACGGCGGGCGGCACCGCCAACATCTGCGTCGCGCCCAAGGCGCCGCTGGTTGGCGTCCACACCGGCCGCCAGACCGTCGCCGACGTCGGCGTGCCGCAGCAGCCGAGCGTCGACATCACCCACGGCTTCTCCGCGAACCTGAAGTACAAGCTCGCCCCCTCGATCGAGCTGCGGTCGATCACCGCCTGGCGCGGCGTCAGCACCGATCAGTGGGACAATTCGGGCGGGCCGGAGCGCAGCACCTTCGCGCCCAACGCGAACTTCAGCCGCTACAGCCTGTCATACCTGCGCCAACACCAGTTCAGCCAGGAGTTCCAGGCGGTCGGCAGCATCCCGCAGTTCGATTACGTCGTCGGCGCCTATTACTACACCGAACACGCGACCGAATATGCCGCGACCCCGCTCAGCAACCTGTGGAACGTGGACGGCACCGCCTACACGATCCGCAGTCCGATCGTGACCGGTCCCGTCACCAGCGCGAACTCGGGTTATCAGCAATATGCCTCGTCCTGCGCCAACACGTTGGCGGCGCAGGTGCCGCAATTCGCCAACAGCTGCCAGTTCATCACGCGCGACAGCAGCGCGAACGACCACAATTACTCGCTGTTCGGTAACTTGACCTACACGCCCGCCGGGTTCGACGCGCTGCACGTCACTGCCGGTGGTCGCTGGACCAAGGACAAGCGGCACGGTACATTGTTCATCATCAACAACCGCACCGACCTGAACCCGATCACGCCCGTACCCAACAGCGTGGCGTCGCCGTTCCTCTTCCAGAACAGCGTCAGCCGCTTCGATCCCATGTTCAACGTCGGGCTGGACGCGACGCAGGACATCCACCTGTACGCCAAATATTCGACCGGCTTCCGCGCCGGCGGCGCGGATGACCGATCGAGCATTTTCCGCTCGTTTGGCCCCGAGTCGGTGAAGTCGTACGAGATCGGCGCGAAGATGGACTTCCTCGATCACAAGGCGCGCCTGAACCTCGCCGGCTACATCATGAACCGGGCGAACACGCAGTTCGACTTCGATCAATATGACACTAACGCGCAGAGCCCGACAAACGGCAGCCATCTCGAGGAGGCCATCAACGCGGGCAACAGCCACATCCGCGGCGTCGAGGCTGATCTGACCGTCAGGCCGACGCGCGAGCTGACGCTCAGCGGCTCCTACGCCTACACCTATTGGGATGCGCCGCGCGCCGTGAACCCGATCACGGGTGGCCTGCCGCAGCAGCTGTACATCGTCTACACCCCTCGCAACGCCGCCTCGGGCGCGATCGACTATGTGATGCCGATCCGGATCGGCGACGCGAGCGTCCGGCTCCACCTCGATGCGGCCTATGCGGGCAGCCAGTACAGCTTCGAGCTCGAGCCGACGAAGACCGATCCGAGCTTCATCGTGAACGGGCGGCTGGCGCTGGCCGACATCGCGGTGACCGATCGCAACAAGGTCACCGTGTCGGTCTGGACCCGCAACCTGTTCAACCGGACCTACATCTATCGCCGGTCGGACGCGAACTCGTCGCCGGTCTACAACTACAACGGCACGACGCTGGTCTCGACCAGCTACGGCGGCATCCTGGGCGACTACGGCAACCTCAACCCGCCGCGGACCTGGGGGCTGGAGCTGGCGGCGAAGTTCTGACGTCCTGTCCAGCTGCCGCCATCGTGCTAGACGAGGGGTGATGGCGGGAGGATGGGGTGCGATGACGACGAGCCGGCGTAGCTTACTGGCCGGCTCGCTGGCCGCGGGCCTCGCCCGGCGGCTGCCGGCGGCGAGCCGTACCGATTGGCCCGCGCTGGCGGGCGAGGTGCGGGCCGAGATGGCCTGGGCGTGGGACCAATATCGGCTCCACGCCTGGGGCAAGGACGAGATCCGGCCGATCAGCGCCACCGTCTCGACCTTCCCGATGAAGGGCCATCACCTGGGGCTCAGCCTGATCGAGGCGCTCGACACCTTGTGGGTGATGGGCCTCGACAATCGGTTCCAGGCCGGAGTCGACTGGGTCAAGGCGACGCTGGATTTCGACGTCGACGGCGAGGTGTCGGTCTTCGAGACGTCGATCCGGCTCGTCGGCGGGCTGCTGTCCGCGCATCACGCCAGTGGCGACCCGGTGCTGCTCGCCAAGGCGCGCGACCTGGCCGACCGGCTGCTCCCCGCCTTCGCGACGCCGACCGGCATGCCGATGCGCTTCGTCAACCTGAAGACCGGCGCGGTGCGCGATGCCGCCACCAACCCCGCTGAGGTCGGCGGCTATTTGCCCGAATGGGGCACGCTCAGCCGGCTGACCGGCGATCCGCGCTACCATGACGCCGCCCGCCGCGCGGTGGTGGCAGTGTTCGAGCGGCGATCGAAGATCGACCTGCTGGCGGTGAGGATCGACGCGGTCACCGGCCGCTGGCTTGATCGGCGCGCGACGGTCGGCTCCTATGCCGACAGCTATTACGAATATCTGTGGGACGCGTTGCAGCTGCTCGGCGATGCCGAGTGCCGGCGGATGTACGACATCTGCACCGCCGCGATCCTCGCCCACCAGCAAGTGCGCCGCGATGGCCGGCTGTGGATCGCCGACGTCGACTTCGAGACGGGCGCGGTGGTCTCGACCGAGCAGGACGAGCTTGCCGCTTTCTATGGCGGATTGCTGGCGCAGGGCGGCGCGGGGGCGACGGGCGCGGCGGTGACGCAGACATGGGCGACGCTGCAGGATCGGTTCGGGGTGCTGCCGGAAGGCTTTGACTATGCGACGGGCCAGCCCACCCAGCGCGGCAACGCGCTGCGCCCCGAGCTGGCGGATGCGGCGTTCAACCTCTGGCTGCTCGACCGGAACCCACGCTGGCGCGCGATCGGCCGCGGTCACTTCCTGGCGATGCGGCGCTGGAACAAGGCCGCCTATGGCTATACAGACCTCGCCGACGTGACGAGCGACCCCAAGCGACAGGCGGATCACTGCCCCGGCTATTGGTGGTCGGAGCAGATGAAATATTACTATCTGCTGTTCTCCGACACGCCGCGCTTCGATTACGCGCGCAACTATCTGACCACGGAAGGCAACGTGCTGCTCGGGTTTCGACGGTCAGTAGGCGGGCGAGCCGCTTAACGTTCCGTTGGTCGGTGCCGTGCCATGGGGGCGCGATGAAGCCCACCGCCCGCCGCGCTTTCGGCACCGCCCCTGCCAGCGGCCTCCGCCTGGAGCCGCGCGCGGCGACCGCCGTGCCCGCGACGCTGCACGTCGAGGGTGCCGATCCGCGCGACGTGACGATCGCCGACATCACGGCACGCGGCTGCCGCGTGAGCATCGTCACCGATCTGCGGGTTGCCACCCATGTCGCGCTGATGCTGGATGGCACCAGCCTCATCAGCGGACGGGTGGCGTGGAACGACGGCGCGGGCATCGGCATCGACTTCTGCGCGCCGCTGCTGCCCCGGATCGTCGCGCGGCTGACGACGCGCTAGGCGCTTCGGGAGCGGTGGTGACCCCGGCGCGATTCGAACGCGCGGCCCTCAGATTAGGAATCTGATGCTCTATCCGGCTGAGCTACGGGGTCCCGTGCCGGTTGTACGCAGCCGGCGAGAGCCCGTCCAGCGCCGCGCGTCAGTTGCTCCGCTCGGGCGGCACGACCGGCAACGGCAGCGGCGCGACCGGAACGCCGTCCGCCACCAGCGACTTGGCTTCCGCCAGCGTCGCCTGGCCATGGATCGTCGCCTGCGGCTCGGCGCCCTCGTGCATCGCCCGGGCACGATCGGCGAACCGCTTGCCCACCCAGGTCGATTGCTCCAGCGCCTTCGCCTGCGCCGCCGCCAGCCCCTTGAGCGCGGCCTTCACCTTCGCGGCCTCCGCCTGCGTCGGCGCGGCGTTGGCCTTGGCGGCGAGCCGTGGCGCCATCACCGCCTTGTCCACCGCATGGCTGTCGCAGATCGGGCAGGCGACGAGCGAGCGGGCGCGCTGATCCTCATAGGCCGCGCTCGATCCGAACCACGCCTCGAACACATGGCCAGCCTCGCAGCGAAGGTCGAAGACGATCACGCCCCGATCACTGGTGCGTGACCGCCGGGATCGCTCGGCGATGCGCGGGGACCGGAATGCGGGCACGCGCGTCGGCCACCGGCGCCCGGTCGATATCGACCAGCGCCAGCCCCGGCGCGTCGCCCATGTCGGCCAGCACCCGTCCCCACGGATCGACCGCGAGCGAATGGCCCCAGGTCGCGCGGCCGTCCGCATGCTCGCCCACCTGCGCGGCGGCGAGCACGAAGCTGCCGGTCTCGATCGCCCGGGCGCGCATCAGCACCTCCCAATGCGCCGCGCCCGTCGGCCGGGTGAACGCCGCCGGGATCGCGAGCATCTCGGCGCCCGCGTCAGCCAGCACACGATACAGGTCGGCGAAACGCAGGTCGTAACAGATCGACAGGCCCAGCCGCCCGAGCGGCGTGTCGACTACCAAAGCCGCGTCGCCCGGCGCATAGGCGGCCGACTCGCGCCAGCTTTCCCCGGTCGGCAGATCGACGTCGAACAGATGCAGCTTGTCGTACCGTGCGCGGATCGTGCCCGAGCCGTCGATCACGAAGCCACGGTTGGCGTAGCGGCCGTCCGGCCGGCGCAGCGCGAGCGAGCCGAGGCTTACCCACAGGCCGGCCCGGGCCGCCGCGTCCCGTACGGCCGCAAGCACAGGGTCGTCGTCCTCGGCAACGATGCTCGCGGCGGCGCGCGCGCGATCGCGGTCGAGCAGGCCAGACATCTCGGGGGTGAACAGCATCGCCGCGCCGCCGTCCGCCGCCCGCCCGATCGCCTCGACCAGCGTGACGGCATTGGCGGCGGGATCGATGCCGCCCGTCATCTGGAGCAGCGCTGCCCTCATGCGACCCCGCTCATGCCAGGAGAGCGTCGAGCTCCCCCGCGCGGTCGAGGTCGGCCAGATCGTCGGAGCCACCGACGTGGCGATCGCCGACGAAGATCTGCGGCACCGTCGTACGGCCGTTGGCGCGCGCCAGCATCTCGGCCCGGCGAGGCCCGCCCATCGTGATGTCGATCTCCTCGACCTCCGCGCCCTTGGCGGTCAGCAGCCGCATCGCGCGCGAGCAATAGGGACAGAACGCCTTCGTGTAGATCTCGACCTTGGCCATGCCCCGCGAGGTGTGGGCTCGACCATCGCTTGTCAATCGCGGTGCGTCAGCCGGACCGGCCCCCCTCGTCGCCAAGCACCCGGGCCCAGCACAGGATCGTCACCGACGCCGCGCCGGCGCGCAGCAGCACGGCCGTGCAGGCGTCGGTGGTGGCGCCGCTGGTATGGACGTCGTCGACCAGCGCGACGTGCCGGCCCTTCAGCCGCGCGCGGCCGTTCGGTGCGACGCGGAACACCGCGCGGACGGCGGCCGCCCGCTCCTGCGCGCCCATGCCGCGCAGCACCGGGGTCGCGCGGTAGCGCTCCAGCAGGTGCGGATCGACCGCGACGCCCTGCCCGCGCCCGATCGCCTGCGCGATCAGCGCCGCCTGGTTGAACCCGCGCCGCCACAGCCGCCACCGGTGGAGCGGCACCGGCACGAGCAGGTCGCAGCGCTCCGGCACCCAGCGGGCCATCAACCGCGCAGCGGTGATCGCGAACGCCGGCCGGCCGCCGTATTTCAGCCGCAGCACCAAGGTGAGCGCGACATCGCCGTAAGCGACCGCCGCGCGGATGCCGGCATGGCGGGGCGGTCGCGCCAGGCATCTGGCGCAGCGCGCGCCCTCGCCGCGATCGTGGCTGAAGGGCACATGGCAGGCGGCGCACCACGGCGGCGACAGGAACCGCAGCGAGGCCCAGCAGGCGGGGCAGAAACGATGGTCCGTTCCCACCACACTCCCGCAGCCAGCACAGCGCGGCGGCAGCGCTAGGCCGATCGCGACGGCGACGGGCCGGAGGATCGAGATAGCCGAGCGCATGCGCCCTTGTCGCCCGCGATCGGCGCCACCACAAGCAGGGTATGCCCTCCGACCAGCCTTCCTCGGCGCCGCCCGAGCTGTTCGACCGTGCCGCGCGGCGCCGGCGTCGCGACCGGGCGCAGCCGGACTGGGCCGCCCATGATTTCGTGCGGGCGCAGATGCTGGACGGCATCGCCGAGCGACTGGATGCGGTCACGCGCCGCTTCACCGACGTGCTCGATCTCGGCAGCTTCGACGGCGGGTTTCCGCCGCCGCCCGGAGCGAGGATCGCGCGATGCGATCCGGGCTTCCGGTTCGCGGCGCGGGCCGGCGGCGTGCAGGGTGACGAGGACCGCCTGCCCTTCGCCGGCGGCGCGTTCGACCTCGTCGTGTCCGCCGGCGTGCTCGATCAGGTCGGCGACCTGCCCGGCGCGCTGACGCTGGCGCGGCGCGCGCTCCGCCCCGACGGCTTGTTCCTGGCTGCGTTCCTGGGCGCCGGCAGCCTGCCGACGCTGCGATCCGTGCTGCTGGAAGCCGAGGCGGACCGGCCGGCGGCGCGCATCCATCCGCAGGTGGAGGTCCGCGCGGCGGGCGACCTGCTGGTGCGGGCAGGCTTCGCGCTGCCGGTCGCCGATGTGGAGGTATTGACGGTCCGCTACGCCGGGCTCGGCCGCCTGCTCACCGACCTGCGGGGCATGGCCGCGACGAACCTGCTCGCCGGCCGCTCGCCGCTGTCCCGCGACACGCTCGCTCGCGCGGCGGCGGCGTTTGCTGCGCGTGCCGATCCGGATGGACGCACCGAGGAGCGGTTCGCGATCGTCCACCTCGCAGGCTGGTCCCCGTCCACCGAACAGCCCAAGCCCGCGCGGCGGGGAAGCGGCACCGCCTCGCTCGCCGCCGCGCTCGCCGCGATACGGACGCCGTGACGACGATGCTCAGCCGATCAGCCCGTCGCCCCCGCGCGCCATCAACCGGCCGATCGCATCGAACAGCGCATCCATCGCCACCGGCTTGAACAGCACGTCGTCCGCTCCCGCGGCGAGGCATCGGTCGCGCAGGTCGCCGGCGGTGTCCGCGGTCACGACGATGATCGGCGACTGCGCCTTCGCATCATGGCGGCCGCGAATGTGGCCGATCGCGGTGAGGCCGTCCATGCCGGGCATGCGCAGGTCGACCAGGATCATGTCGAAGGCGTGTTCCTCGATCAGTTCCAGCCCGTCCTCGGCGCTTTCCGCTTCCGTCATGGCGACGCCGGCGACGTCGAGCATGTCACGAACGACGCGCCGGTTCATCCGGTCGTCTTCGATGAACAGCACGTTCATCCTCGTTGCGGCATGCGCGTACCGGACTGCCGGACCATCACCATCGAGAAACTATAGTCCCTAAGCGGCCTGGCGCTCAAGCATGCCGGGCGTCTCGTGCCCGAACACCGCAAGTTCCTCCAGCAGGTGCGCGCGTGCGATCGGTTTCGCCAGGACCTGCTGCGCGCCGAGCGCCGCCAGTGCCTCGCCCTGCTCGCCCGGTTGCGGCGTCCACAGCACGGTCAGCACGCTCCCCTTCGCCGCCAGCGCCGCCACCGCGGCCTCCAGGCCGCCATCGGCGCGCAGCGTCGCGTCGTCCGCAAGCACGTGTCCGACCGGCCCGGCCTCCAGCAGGCGGACCGCTTCGGCCGTCGAGGCGGCGAACGCGACGTCGCCGAAGGTGGGCGTAAGCAGCGCCCTGTACATGCCGCGCGCGATCGGATTGCGTTCCACGACCAGCATCGCCGTCCAAGGCGCCGCGCCAGGCGACGCCTCGTCGACAAGCGGGGCCTCGACCATCGGCAGGTCGAGCGTGAACACCGTTCCCGTTTGCATTCCCGTTCCTGGCCCGCTCGTCACCGTCACATCTCCCCCCATCGCGCGTGCCAGGCGCCGGCTGATCGCGAGGCCCAAGCCGGTGCCGCCGAAGCGGCGCGTGGTGCTCGTGTCACCTTGCCGGAACGACTCGAAGATCAGCTCGTGCTTGTCGGACGCAATGCCGACGCCGGTATCGGTGACCGCGACCCGATATCGCCGCGCATCGCCCTCGACGCGCCAGGCGCGCAGCGACACCGTGCCCGCATCGGTGAACTTGACCGCATTGCCCAGCAGGTTGGACACGACTTGCCGCAACCGTGCGGCGTCGCCCTCGATCCGCGCGGGACAGCCCGACAGATCGGCATCGAACACCAGCCCCTTGGCCTGCGCCTGCTCGCGCCACAGCTTCACCAGCTCGTCCAGCGTCTCGCAGAGGTCGAACGGCGCCGCCTCGACGGTCAAGTGCCCGGTCTCCATCTTGGCGACGTCGAGGATATCGTCGACCAGCGCGCGCATCGTCAGCCCCGCGGTGTGGACGATGCCGATCCGCTCGCGAAGGGTCGGCTCGACCGCGCGATCCGCCAGCATCACCTGCGTCATGCCGAGGATGCCGTTGAGCGGCGTGCGGATCTCGTGGCTGGTGGTCGCCAGGAACTCGGTCTTCGCGGCGAGCGCGCGGCCGAGCGCCGTGTTCGTCTCGCCCAATATGACGTTGGCGCGGGCGACCTCGTTGCGGCTGCGGCGCAGCTTGGCCAGTCCCATGGCGAGCAACGCCATCACGACGGCCGTCGCCGCGATGATGGTGGCGAACAGCCACCGCTGGATCCGTGCCTGTGCGCGCTCGAACGCCAGGCTGCGGGCGGCCTCATCCGCTTTCAGCTGCGCGATCCGTAGTTCCTGGTTGGCGAAATCGAAGCGCGCGCTCATCAGGGCGGTGTTGGTCGAGGTCGCCAGCCTGGTCGCCTCATCATCCAGCCGCTTCATCGCGGCGAGATGGATTAGCGCGTTGCGGCTGTCGCCGGCGGCGCGATAGATGTCATACGCCGTCTCATGCCGCTCGCGCATGGCCAGCGGCGTGTGGATCGGGTCGACCCCGGCGAAGCTGCGCCTGATCAGCGACACCGCTTGCGATAGGCGCCGGTGTTGCAACGCCGCTTGAGCTAGAGCGGCCAGCACCGCACTTCGTTCATCATCATCGGAGACAACCAAGAGTATCGCCTGCCCCAATTCGCGGTCGGCCTTTCCGAGTTGCCCGGTGACGAGGTCAAGACGGGCCAAGGTCTGCAAAGTATGCCCAAGCATCGCTGGGTTGCCGATTACGCGAGCGAGGATCAGAGCCTGGCGAGTCTGAGCCTTTGCTTCACCAAACCGCCCTAGATCTTTTAGCGTTTGACCAATATTACTATAGATAGAATAAGACAGACCAGCGTCGACTTTGTACATATCTCTAGCCTGAATATAATATTTGAGCGCACTTTCATAGTCAAAGGCCTCATCATATATCACCCCGATATCAATTAATGCTCTAGCTCGGCTGCGATCATCGTGTAAAACTAAGAACGTATTGTAGGCCTCTTGATAATACTTCAAAGCTTCACCGGTATGACCAGCCTCGCTTTCCTGCCATCCTCGTGATAATAGTACATTACCCTTTAACTTAGTTGGTTTTCGTTCAATATTAAGCCGTGATAAAGCATCTTTGATGAGAGGAGATGCTTTGCCCGGTCTATTTAACCTTACATATGCTTCGCTCTGTAGCCACTCAGCAGTTGCTATTTTGGACGCTTGATCTTCTTTTGGGAATGTCTGCGCGATTCTTTGCGCGTGTTCTGCTTTGCTTATCGCAATAAGAGGGCTGAAAGTCATTGCGGCTTTCGCATCAGCGATATCAACATTAAATTCCCTGTCGCTGATCAACGTGTTTCGCGCGACGGACGCGCTAGGTGCCGCGACGGTCAAAGCAAGCATGAAAAGCGAAGCGCCTCTCACCGTCACGCTGCCTTCCAAAAGCTTCCTGGCTGCCGAAGCGCGAAGGCCGGTGGTTCAATCCCACGTTGGGCTTCGGTCGCCATGAAGTGTCGGAACGCCGGCAGCGAAAGCGGGCGACTGAGCAAGAAACCTTGAACCTGATCGCATCCCATGACGGAGAGGAGCGCGAGTGCGGCCGGCGTTTCTACCCCTTCGGCCGTCACCTCCATTTCCATCGCGTGGGCGAGATCGATGGTCGATCGCACGATCAACGGATCACGGTTGCTGCTCGTCAACTCCATGACGAACATCTTGTCGATCTTCAACTCGGTCGCTGGAAGCTTCTTCAGGTAAGCGAGGGACGACAGTCCGGCGCCATAGTCGTCGATCGCGATCGGTATGCCTGCCGCCGCCGCGATATTAAGATGCTCGACGGCACTTCCAGGATCACGGATCATCGATGTTTCGGTGATCTCGAACCCGATCTTGGCTCCATTGGCCGTGATCAGGCCGCACGCCGCATCAATGAAGGCACGATCGCTCAGGAGCTGGCCCGAGATGTTGACGAAGATCACGAGATCGTGACCGTCCTCCACCAGGATCTGCTGATCCGCAATCACGCGGCGCAATGTCCAGAGCGTCAAAGGCCCGATAAGGTGCGTCTCTTCCGCCAGCGGGATGAAGTCGTTCGGCAGGATGAGGCCGCGGTCGGGGTGCTCCCAGCGAACCAGTGCCTCGGCGCTCGCGACTTGCTGGCGTCGGACATGCATCTTGGGTTGATATTGTAGGAACACCTCATCGCGTTCGATCGCACTCTCCATCTCGCGACAGAGCGACAGCCGGTCGATCGATGGGGAGACTGTGGTGATGTCCCGTACGACAAGGCGATGCTCGGCCAGTGCCTGGACCAGTGCCGCTTCCGCTTCCTCCGCCAGCCGCACATCGTCGACGCCGCCCACGGGACCTGCCGCAGCCGCCAAGGCGAGATCGACGCGATGCGATTCGCCATCGACGTCGATTGGCTCGCGGAAGGCGGCGGCTACGCATTCTAACGCTGTCATGGCGTCGGCTAGAGAATGGCCCAACAAATCGGCTTCGACCGTTTGGCGATCAATGGTCGAATTTGCACATGGAAGGATTCGGTCGATCCGAACCTTCAGATCATGAGACAATCGGTCAGCGCGAGCCTTGCCGACGTGACGCCGCAGGATGGCGAAGTTACTGATCCGTATAAGTAAAAGGAAACGCCAGCCGGGCATCGTTCCCTCGGCTGTCGTTGCGCACGGCGGCCTGTCGCTGACGGGAATTTCGCTCGACTGGCTCACTCGTGTCAAAGTAGCGACAGGTGTTGAACAATCGCTTAAAATCGATGGAACTTCGAGAGACGGCGCATCCGATGCATTGCCTCCCAGATATGGTTACGATACCCCTAACCTTGCGTCGTGAGGCGCAAAACAAGGGAGAAAGTCATGGTCTCGCTGATCTTGGCACTGGTTTACGGGTCGTACGTTAACCCCTGGTAACCAGTGGTTCGGCCCGGCGTTACGGTTGGGCGCTGGCGTCTCAGCGCTCCGGCCGGCCGGGCCGAGTTTCTTCCAGGTTTTGCGTGACTTGCAGTCTTTTCTACCTCAGCGGCTGTGATGGCCGCTTGTCCGCTCCGGGAACGTCCGGCAGCGTCTCCCAGCCGCCGCCGATCGCCTTGAACAGCGACGCCGTCATCTGACGCAGTTGCGAGTCGCTCCCCACGACTTGTTCGCGCGCGCTCAGCACATTTGCCTCGGCATTCAGCAACGGGTCCTGCGCGGTCAGTCCGGTCCGGTACTGGCCCTCCACGGACCGCGCCGTTTCCTCGGCGTCGACCACCGCGCGGCGCAGGGTCGCATTGCGGCGGCGTTCGGTGTCCAATTGCGCGAGCGAGTCCTCGACATCGCGCAACGCGCCCAGCACCGTCTGCTGATACGAGATGTACCGCTGCTCACGCTCCTCGCGGCGCAAGCCGACGGTGGCGCGGCGGCGGCCCCAGTCGATGACCGGGAACATCGCGTTGCCGAGCCCGACGGTCTGGAGGCTGTTGCTGCTGATCAGATTGCTGAGGCCGCTCGACGCCAGCGTCGCCAGGCCTGTCAGGCTCAGCGACGGGTAGAGCTGGGCGGTCGCGACGCCGATGTCCGCGGTCGCGGCGGCGAGTTGGCGCTCCGCGGCCCGCACGTCGGCCCGGCGGCGCAGCAGGTCCGACGGCAAGCCCGCCGGGATCGCCGGCGCGGCGCCAAGCTCCGTGGCGGGTGCGCTCAGTTCTCCGGTCAGGTCGCCCGGCGCGGCGCCCAGCAGGATCGCGATCGCATGGATGCGTACCTGCTCGTCCGCACGCAGCGGCTCGATCCGCGCTTCGGTCGACGTGATGGCCGCACGTTGCCGCACCACGTCCACCTGCGGCGTCAGCCCGACGAGCGCCTGATTGCCGGCGATCTCCAGCGCGCGTCGCTGGCGGACGAGCTCGTCGTTGATGATGGCCTGCTGGCTCTGGTCGGAGCGCAGCATGAAATAGCCGTTGGCGACCTCCGCCGCGAGCGTCACCGCCGCGTCCCGGCGGTTCCAGACGGCCGCCTCGGTCTGCTCGCGGGCCTCCTCGCGCTGGCGTCGGCCACCGCCGAACAGGTCGAGCTCCCAGCTCGCGTCGAAGCCGAGCGAGAAGACGCCGATCGAGCTGCCGGACAGCGCCCCGCCGCTCGATCCGCTCGATCCGCTTGCCCCGCCGGCGCTGCTGCCGCCAGCCGAAGCGCCGCTCGCACCCCCGCCGAAGCCGACGTTGTTGCTGAACGACAGCCGGCTGTAGCCGGCGAGCCCGCTGACGGTCGGCTTGTTGACGGCGCCGGCGACGATCTCCTGGTACCGCGCCTCGCGCACGCGCGACGTCGCGGTCCGGATGTCGGGCCCGTTGGCGAGCGCACGCGTGACCAGTCGATCCAGGATCGGATCGCCGAACGCGGACCACCATTGCGCGGGATCGATCGCCTGCCCTGGCGGCGGTGCGGCCTGGGGCGAGACGAAGGCAGGCGGTGTCGGCAGTTGTGGCGCCACGTAATTGGGCCCCACGGTGCAGCCGGGGAGCGCCAGCGTCGCGGCCGCCGCGCTCGCAAGGAGAAGCCGAGAGCGCGTCAATGTCCCATTCCCTTCTTGGCCTGGCCGCCCGTGCCGCTGCGCATCAGCAGCACCAGCGGCGTCACGACCAGCACGATCACCATCAGCGAGTGGTACACGCTGAGAAACGCCTGCATCGACGCCTGTCGCTGGACGGTCTGGTACAGGACGCCGAGCGTCGTCGTCGAGGCATCGCCGCCGCCGCTACCGGCGCTGCTGCCGCCACCCAGCGCGCCCGACGCACGGCTGACCCAGTCGTTGTAGTTGGGATTGAGCGGCTGCGCGAACTCGACGAGGCGCGACTGATGGATCTGCTCCTGGTGCGCGAGCAGCGTCTGCGCGGTCGCGATGCCCAGCGTTCCGCCCAGATTGCGGAACACGTTGAGCAGGCTGGACGCCTGTGAAGTCTGGTTCTGGCGCAGGCCGATATAGGCGACGGCGTTGATCGGCACGAACAGGAATGGCAGGCCCGCCGCTGAGATCAGCCGAGCCTCGGCCGCCTGACGGAACGTGATCTCGGCGTTGAGGTGGCTCATGTACCAGAGCGCCGCGGCCTGGACGAGGAAGGCGCCGATCAACAGGATGCGGACGTCCACCTTGCCGGTCAGCTGCCCGGCGAACGGCACCGCTATCAGCGTCGCGATGCCGCCCGCCGTCATCGCCAGTCCCGCGTCGAGCGCGCTGTAGCCAAGTACCGTCTGCAGCATCTGCGGGATCAACTGCGTGGTCGCGAACAGCACCACGCCCGTCATCATCATGACGATCAGGACCATCGCGAAGTTGCGGTTCTTCATCATCCGAAAGTCCACGACGGGATCGGGATGCTCCAGTTCCCAGATCACCAGCGCGATCAGAGAGGAGACCGAGACGATTGCCGCCGTCAGGATGACGGAGCTGGAGAACCAGTTCAGCCGCTCGCCGCGATCGGCGACGATCTCGAGACAGCCGAGGCCCAGAGCGATCAACAGGATGCCGATGTAATCGACGTTGATGCCCTTCTTCAGCTTCTTCGCGCGGTCCGCCTTCACCGCCTTGGGCTCGTCGACGAAGATCTGGACCATGAACAGCGCGATGATGCCGACCGGCACATTGATGAGGAACACCCAGTGCCAGCTCGAATATTCGGTGATGAAGCCGCCCAGCGTAGGCCCCAGGACGGGGCCCACCACCACCACGATCGCGAACGCAGCAAAGGCCATGCCGCGCTTCTCGGGCGGGAAGGTATCCGCAAGGATCGACTGCTCGACCGGCGCGAGCCCGCCGCCGCCGATCCCCTGGAACAGTCGCGCAAGGATCAGGAAGGTCAGGTTGGGGGCGATGCCGCACAGGAACGAGCTGATCGTGAACAGCGCGATCGAGATCATGAAATACCGCTTGCGGCCGATCACGTCGGACAGCCATCCGCTGATCGGGATGATGACCGCGTTGGCGAGCAGATAGGTCGTCAACACCCAGGTCGCCTGATCGTTCGAGATCGACAGGCCGCCGGCGATATATTCCAGGCTGACGTTCGCGATCGACGTGTCCAGCACCTCCATGAAGGTGGGGATCGAGATGATCGCGATGATGAGCCACGGGTTGTACGGTCCCGCGGCGGAACGATCGGGTGTCCAGCCATGACCGGCGGCGGCGCTGGCCATCAGTCGAGGACCTTGACGGTGGGGACGACCGACATGCCGGGCCCGATGTTGTAATCGCGCGGGTTCGGGCCGTTCTTGATGTCGAACGTGATCCGCACCGGCACGCGCTGAACCACCTTCACGTAATTGCCTGTCGCGTTCTGCGCCGGCAACAGGGCGAACGCCTGGCCCGCACCCCGCTGCACCGAATCGACATGGCCGAGGAAGGTGACGTCGGGGAACGCGTCCACCGAGATCGTCACGCCCTGCCCGATCCGCATGTGCGCGAGCTGCGTTTCCTTGAAGTTCGCCGTTACCCACATGCTGTCGGGCACGATCGCCATCAGCTGCGTGCCGGGCCCGACATAGGAGCCGAGGTTGACCTGACGGTTGACGACCTGGCCCGACACGGGCGCGCTCAGGCGCAGATTGCCCAGCGTCACGTTGGCCTGCGCCACCTGCGCGCGCTGCGCCGCGATCCCGGCGCGGGCGACCTGCACCTGGCGGCGGGCGACGCGGACCTGCTCGGCGGCGTTCTCGATCTGCCGCTGCGCGGCACTCGCATCGGACTGTGTCTGCCGGGCCTGGCTGCGCGCCTGGTCGAGCTGCTGCCCGGAGACCGCGGCGGGATCGAGCCGCTGGAGCTGGAGATAGCGGGCAAGGTCCTGCTGCGCCTTCACCGCGGCCGCTAGCGGTGAGCGTGCCGCCGCCGCCTGTTGTGCCTCCGCCGCCTGCGCTGCGCCGACCTGCGCCTGCGCCTGACCGACCTGCGCCTGCGCCTGGACGACGCCGGCCTGCGCCTGCGCGAGCTGCGCCTGCGGGCCGTTGGGCTGGATCACCGCCAGCAGGCGCCCCGCCTCGACGTGCCGGTTATCGTAATCGCCGACCTGGATCAGCGTGCCGCCGACCTGCGGAGCCACGCGGACGATGTGCGAATCGACGAAGGCGTCGTCCGTCGATTCATACTGGCGGGCATGAGCGTAATAGATCAGGCCTCCGATCACGAGCGCGGCGATCACCAGGATCAGGATGATCCAGAACAGCGGCTTGCGGAACAGCGATCTCTTCTTCGTCTTCGGACCGGCGTCATCGTCACCGCCGTCATCGTCATCGTCCGACCCGTTCTCGTCGCTCTTGCCCGACTGATCGCCATCATCGGACCTTGCCCGATGATCGACGGACACGTCGTTCTTGCGCGGATCGTCATGCTCGTCCCGGTTGCGCTGGTCGCTCATTGCGGCTCCTGTTGGTCGGCGCTCAGCCGATCGAGAATGCTGTCGGTGTTGCGGGCGATCTGGCGACGGATCGCTGTGGTACAATCCTCGTCGATCGGGATGCCGAGCACGCGGTCCGCCAGCGCACGCGATGTCCGCCACACCATGACCTGACCGAAAAGCGCCAGCGCGGTGATGCGCGCATCCGTCGTGCTCACGCCGCTCGCGGTCTGCACCAACGCGACCAGCCGCTCCGCCATTCGCCCGATCGCACCCTGGTAGAAATGATCGAAGGCGGCGGACGGACACATCTGCTCCCGCATGATGAACAGCGAGCGCTCGGCATCCTCGTCACGCAAGAACCGCTCGATCAGCCGGTCGAGCAGCAGCCGGATCTCCTGGCGCGCCATCGCCGGCTCGGCCGGGATCGACGCCGACCCCGAAGGCAGGACGGAGGCGAGCTGTTCGGCCATGTCGGCATCCAGATGCTTCACCGCCGCCGCATACAGTCCTTCCTTGCCGCCATAATGATAAGTGATGGACGACATCGCTGTTCCGGCCGCCGCCGCGATCCCGCGAGTCGATGCGCCATCCAGCCCGCGCTGACCGAACTCGCGAATCGCCACATCGAGGAGCTTGGAGGTCGCCATGGGGGCGCGCTAGTTCGATCGAACGAATGAGTCAACGCCTGATGCTGTGGCGCAGCATTTTTCTGAACACGTGCGACAAAGTACGGTTCCATTCACCTTGCCGCCGGCGAGAGCGCTTTCGCCGCAATTGATCGCCAGGAGTGCGGATCAAGTGCGCGCGGGCTCGGCGTGGTGGCGATGGCTCGCGCGATCACTCGATCACGACGGTCGACGTCGCTAAAGCCCGGCCGCCGCGGCGATGATCGGCACGAACTTGGCGGCCGTCAGGCTGGCGCCGCCGACCAGCGCGCCATCGACGTCGGGCAGCGCGAACATCCTCGCGGCATTCTCGCCCGTCACCGATCCGCCGTACAGGATGCGGATCGCATGGCCCGCATCGCCCAGCAGATCGACCATCTTGGCCCGCACCGCGCCATGGATCGCCTGCACGTCCCCAGGCGTCGGCGTGAGCCCCGTCCCGATCGCCCAACGCGGTTCATAGGCGATCGTCAACCAGTCTCCGGTCGCGTCGCCGGGGAGCGCCCGCTCGAGCTGCGACGACACGACGCGCTCGGCGCGGCCCGATGCGCGCTCCACGTCCGTCTCGCCCAGGCACAGGATGACGCCCAGCCCGCCGCGATGCCCGGCCTCCGCCTTGGCCCACACGTCCTGACCGGACTCCCGCTGCTCGATGCGGCGCTCGGAGTGGCCGACGATCGTGAAGGTCGCTCCGGCCTCGGCGACCATCGCCGCCGACAGGCAGCCGGTGTGTGCGCCCGACGGCGCCGGGTGGATGTCCTCCGCCCCGATCGCCAGGCCCGGCGCGCGCGCATGCGCCGGGGCGATCAGCGTGGCGGGCACGGCCACCGCGACGTCGACACCGGGGTACGCCGCGGCGGCGGCGGCGATGCCGTCCAGCTCCGCCAGCGCGGCCAGGCTGCCGTTCATCTTCCAATTGCCCGCCACCAGCTTGCGCCGCATCACCGTCTCCCGCCCGTTCCCGTCCGGGCTTGGTTAGCGGCGATGACGCGTCGCGCAAGCGTCACCGGGCGTGGCGGACGCACTTATCCTCGTCGGGCAGGCGTCGGGCGGCCCCGCTTGATGCCATGCCGCCGCGCCCGTAAGGCACGCCTCGTCGTCTCCGTCAGCCAGCCAGATCGGTTTCCTGCCTCATGCTCTCCTTCTTCCGGCGGATCGTCTCCTCCCGCGTCGGCGTGATCGTCACCTTCGGCGGGCTGGTGCTGATCGCGATCCTGTTCGGGCTTGGTGACGTGACCGGATTCATGAGCGGCGGCGGCGGCGTGGCGGGCAGCTCGGTCGCGTCGGTCGGTGGTACTGACCTCGCGTCGGGCGAGATGCGCCGTACCGTCGACGGCGAGTTCCAGGCCGCACAGGCGGAGCAGCCGACGCTGACGATCGCGCAGTTCGTGGACGGCGGCGGCGTCGATGCGGCGGTGGAACGCGCGATCGCCGGACTGGCGTTGGAGACGTTCGGGCACGGGCAGAAGATGGCGGTCAGCAAGAAGGCCGCCGACGGGCAGATCGCCAGCATCCCGTCGCTCCAGGGTCCCGACGGCAAGTTCGATCCCAGGATCTACGATCAGTTGCTGCGCGCGCGTCGGCTGACCGACGGTCAGATCCGCGCCGACATCGCCCGCCAGACGATTGCGCAGCAGCTCGTGGCGCCGACGGTCGGCGCCACCCAGGTGCCGAACGGGCTGGTGATGCCCTATGCCTCCTTGCTGCTGGAGAAGCGGCAGGGCTCGCTCGCCTTCGTGCCCGCGGCCGCGATGCCGGCCGGCGCGGCGGCGAGCCCGGCGGAGCTGCAAAGCTACTATGCCGCGCACCGCATACGGTATCTGGTGCCCGAGCGTCGCGCGATCCGCTACGCGCTCGTCACGCCCGCGACCGTCGCGGCGCAGGCGACGCCGAGCGACGCGGAGATCGCCGCCGCATACCAGGCGCGGAAGGCCGAGTTCCTGCCGACGGAGAAGCGCACGATCACGCAGGTGTCGGTGCTGGATCAGGCGGCCGCCAACGCGATCGCCGCCAAGGTGAAGGCGGGCACGTCCGTGGCGGCGGCGGCCAGCGCGGCGGGCCTGGCGCCGCAGGTGCTGACCGCGACGACGAAGGCCGACTATGCCAAGCAGGCGACGCCGGCGCTGGCCGATGCGATGTTCGGCGCCGCGAAGGGCGCGGTCGTCGGTCCGGTGCGGGGCACCCTCGGCTTCGTCGTCGCGCATGTCGACTCGATCGAGCAGGTCGCAGGCAAGTCGCTCGACCAGGCGCGACCCGATCTCGTCAAGACGCTGGCGCAGACCAAGACGGTCGCCGCGCTCGGCCACATCCACGACACGCTGCAGGACGGGATCGCCCGCCACGCCAATGTCGCCGAGCTGACCGCCGACGCGAAGCTGACGCCGGTCGCCAGCGCGCCGCTGACCGCGGGCGGGGCCAATCCCGACCAGCCCGAGGCCAGGCCCGACCCGTCGCTCGCGCCGCTGCTGGCCGCGGCCTTCGCCGCCGAGACGGGCGACGATCCGCAACTGGTGCAGACCAGCGCCGACGGCAGCTTCGCCGTGGTGGCGCTAGACCGGGTGGTCCCCGCCGCCCCGCGTCCGTTCGCGCAGGTGCAGGCGCAGGTGGCGAAGGACGTGACGGCGGTACGCCAGCAGCGGGCGGCCCGCGCGTTGGCCGGCCAGCTACTGGCCAAGACGAATGCCGGTACTCCGATCGCTCAGGCGGTGACGGCGGCGGGAGCAAGCCTGCCGCCGGTCAGGCCGCTGACCGCGATCCGCGCGCAGCTCTCGCAACAGCGCGCCGCGCCGCCGCCACTGGTGCTGATGTTCTCGATGCCGCCCCGCACCGCGCGCGTGCTGGAGGCGCCCGACGGCGCGGGCTGGTACGTCGTCCGGCTCGACACGATCACCGCGGGCGACGTCCGCACCGAGCCGCGCGCGGTCGAGGCGACGCAGGGCGAGTTCCGCCGCCTGTTCGGGCGCGAATATGACGAGCAGTTCAGCAAGGCCGTGCAGGCGCAGGTGGGCGTCAAGCGCAATGCCGCCGCGATCGCGCAGTTGAAGGCGGACCTGAGCGGGCGTGGCGGCAATCAGGGCGGCACCGGCGGGTCCGATCAGTAACGTGATGGAGATCGACGCGCACGCCGCGCTGGCGAACGGGCGCCCGGCGCTGCTGTGGCGCCGGCAGGTGGCCGACACCGAGACGCCGGTCGGCGCGGCGCTGAAACTGATCAAGCCGGGCCGCGGCGACTTTCTGCTCGAGTCGGTCGAGGGCGGCGCGACCCGGGGGCGGCATTCCCTGATCGGCCTTGCGCCCGATCTCGTGTTCCGCGCCGAGGGCCAAGCGGCGGAGATCAACCGCGCGTGGCTGACCGACCATGACGCGTTCGAGCCCGCCGGGCGGCCGACGCTCGCGGCGCTGCGCGCGCTGGTGGCGGAGTGCCGCGCCGACGTTCCCGCCGACCTGCCGCGCGCGCTCGCGTGCCTCGTCGGCTATTTCGGCTATGAGACCGTGGGCCTGGTCGAGAAGCTCCCGACGCCCGCTGCCGATCCGCTCGGCCTGCCCGATCTGCTGTTCGTGCGGCCCACGGTTGTGCTGGTGTTCGACCGGCTCGCGGACGCGCTTTTCCTCGTCGCTCCCGCCTGGCCCGACCCGGCCCGAACGCCGGAAGCGCTGGTCGCCGAAGCGCTGGAGCGGATCGACGCGGTCGCGGCGCGACTGGCCTCCGCCGCCCTGCCGGCTCCGGTAGGCGTCGCCAAAACGCCAGAACCAACGCTGACGCCGGTGCTCGCGCCCGGCGCCTATGGTGAGATGGTCGCGCGCGCCAAGGACTACATCGCCGCGGGCGACATCTTCCAGGTGGTGCTGGCGCAGCGGTTCACCGCGCCCTTCGCATTGCCGCCGTTCGAGCTGTATCGTTCGCTGCGCCGGATCAACCCGTCGCCGTTCCTCTACCACCTCGATCTGCCAGGCTTCGCGCTGACCGGATCGAGCCCCGAGATTCTCGTGCGCGCGCGCGACGGCGAGGTGACGATCCGCCCGATCGCCGGCACCCGCCCCCGCGGTAGGACGGCGGCGGAGGACGAGGCGAACCGCGCCAGCCTGCTCGCCGATCCCAAGGAGCGCGCGGAGCATCTGATGCTGCTCGACCTCGGCCGCAACGACGTCGGCCGGGCGGCATCACCCGGCACCGTGCGCGTGACGGCGAGCTATGGCGTCGAGTTCTACAGCCACGTCATGCACATCGTCTCCAACGTCGTCGGCCGCCTCGCGCCCGACAAGGACGCGCTGGACGCGCTGTTCGGCGGCTTTCCCGCCGGCACCGTCAGCGGCGCGCCAAAGGTGCGCGCCTGCCAGATCATCGCGGAGCTGGAACGGGAGAAGCGCGGAGCCTATGCTGGCGGAGTCGGTTATTTTTCGCCCGACGGGTCGATGGATTCCTGCATCGTCCTGCGCACCGCGGTGGTGAAGGATGGCGTTATGCATGTGCAGGCGGGCGCCGGGATCGTGGCCGACAGCGATCCGGCCGCGGAAGGTCGCGAGTGCGAGGCAAAGGCAAGCGCGTTGCTCGCCGCCGCCCGCGACGCAGTCTCGCGGGCGGATAACGCCGGGTTCGGCCAGTAATCGACCATGGTCATCTTAATTAGGTGACACATCGTTCAGGCGGACAGCTTTTAATGCCCGCCTCACGAGACCTACTGGTTGTTGCCGCTCGCGCTGCTACCGTCGTCGCTGACGGTCCCATGCCCGCTCGCCGCGGCCGAGGCGGCCGGCAACGCGGCATCCGCAGACCGCTTCGCGCGCTGCTCTGCGGCCCATTGCTGGTTGATCTGCAGCGAGCAGCCGCTCTGCCCGCCGGTGCCGACCGCCGAGCAAGTGTCGGGCAACCCGCCCGCCTCGCGCCCGACCTGGTCTACCGTGGACGCGCGGTTCACCCAGCTTTGGCTGGCGGCCGGGATCGGTCCGTCGTCGCGCAGCGCCTTGGGAATACGATAGGGCTCGTCGTTGCGATGGCACACGACGACCTCGTTGTCGGTCGACTTCGGACACGGCTGAGCACCCTGGATCGTGATGTCGCGGATGCGTTGCGGAGGCCGTCCCGTTTCCGCCTGCCGGTCCTGGGCAAGCGCGAGCGACGGCAACATCAGGATGGCAACGGCAGCGGCGGCGATACGCGACATGGGTCAATACTCCTTGTCGCCGATCAACGTATGGCGACGCCGTTTTCTCCGCACGCCTCGTTGCGCCGCAAAGCCTTGCTGCCTCGGCACCGTTGCACAGGCCGGCGCTTGCCCCCATTGGCTCAGTCATGATTCTGGTCATCGACAATTATGACAGTTTTACCTGGAACCTCGTCCACTACCTGATGGAGCTGGGCGCGGAGGTGAAGGTGGTCCGCAACGACGCGCTCACCGCCAACGAGGCGCTGGCGAGCGATGCGGCAGGCTTTCTGATCTCGCCCGGTCCCAAGACGCCCGACGACGCGGGCGTCAGCCTCGACCTGGTCGCCGCATGTGCAGCCGCCGCTCGCCCGCTGCTGGGCGTCTGCCTCGGCCATCAGGCGATCGGCCAAGCGTTCGGCGGACAGGTGGTGCGCGGCGGGCTGATGCACGGCAAGACCTGCCCGGTGCAGCATGACGGCAGCGGCGTGTTCGCGGACCTGCCCTCGCCGTTCACCGCGACCCGCTATCACTCGCTGGTTGTGCGCGACGTGCCGGACGATCTCGTCGTCAACGCGAGCGCCCCCGACGGCTCCGTCATGGGGCTTCGCCATCGCGCGCTGCCGATTCACGGCGTCCAGTTCCATCCCGAAAGCATCGCCACGGAGCACGGCCATGCGCTGCTCGCCAACTTCCTGGCGCTGACCGGTCTGGGCACGCGAGTGCCGGCGTGACGACGATCGCCCTCCTGCCCGATGCGACGATGCCGCTCGCGCGCCAGTCCGCGGCGCAGGCGTTCGGCGACATCCTCGACGGTCAGGTTCCAGACGCGGCGATCGCCGACTTTCTGATCGGCTTGTCCGATCGCGGCGAGACCAGCGTCGAGATCGCGGAAGCGGCGCGCGCGCTGCGGCAGCGGATGATACCGGTGGAGGCACCCGCCGGCGCGATCGACGTGTGCGGGACCGGCGGCGACGGGCGTCATACTCTCAACGTCTCCACTGCGGTGGCGCTGGTGGTCGCGGCCTGCGGCGTGCCGGTCGCCAAGCACGGCAACCGCGCGGCGAGCAGCAAGGCGGGTGCGGCGGACACGCTGGAGGCGCTGGGCCTCGACATGGACCGCGCGGGCGCGGCGGCGGAAGAGACGCTCGATCGGCTAGGCATCTGCTTCCTGTTCGCCGCCAACCACCATCCCGCGATGGCGCGGATCACGCCGATCAGGCGGACGATCGCGCGGCGGACGATCTTCAACCTGATGGGCCCCCTGGCCAACCCGGCGCGCGTCACGCGCCAGCTGATCGGCATCGCCCGCCCCGACTATGTCGCGCTCTATGCCGAGGCGCTGTCGCAGTTGGGCGCGGAGGCGGCGTTGGTGGTGTCGGGCGAGGAAGGGCTGGACGAGTTGTCGGGCGCGGGGCCAAGCGTCGCCATGCCGGTGGGAAGCCTCACCCTGCGCGGTCCGATCGTGCCCGAGGACGCCGGCCTTCCCCGCCACCCCG
Source organism: uncultured Sphingomonas sp. (assembly GCF_964237335.1). NCBI lineage: Bacteria > Pseudomonadati > Pseudomonadota > Alphaproteobacteria > Sphingomonadales > Sphingomonadaceae > Sphingomonas > uncultured Sphingomonas sp. Next base: position 83,910 of record NZ_CAXSHM010000003.1, on the reverse strand, counting down.
TGTCGGCGATCCGGGGCGGCGATCCGGCGCATAACGCCGCGGCGCTCCGCGCGCTGCTGGCCGGCGAAGCGGGGCCGTACCGCGACGCCGTACTACTCAACGCCGCGGCGGCGCTGGTCGTCGCCGGACGCGCGCCGACCTTGCGGGAGGGCGCAGCGATGGCGGCCGACGCGTTGGACGACGGCGCGCCCCGCCACCTCCTCGATCGCTGGATCGCTTTCCGATGAACGTCCTCGCCCGCATCCTGGAAACCAAGCGCGCGGAGGTCGCGGCGCGCAAGGCGTGCACCAGCCTCGCCGATCTCGACCGCGCGATCGTCCACCAGAGCGCCCCACGCGGTTTTCGCGCCGCGCTCGACGCCCGCGCCGCGACCGGCCACGCGCTGATCGCCGAGGTGAAGAAGGCCAGCCCGTCCAAGGGCGTGATCCGCGAGCAGTTCGAGCCCGCGGCCCATGCCCGCGCGTATGAAGAAGGCGGCGCCGCCTGTCTGTCGGTGCTGACCGACGAACACTGGTTCCAGGGCGCGGACACGTATCTGGAGGCGGCGCGCGCGGCGGTGTCGCTGCCCGTGCTGCGCAAGGACTTCACGATCGACCCCTGGCAGGCGACCGAGGCGCGCGCGATCGGCGCCGACGCGATCCTGCTGATCGTCGCCGCGCTGGACGATGCGCAGCTGCGCGAGATCGAGGCGTGCGCGATCGAATGCGGCCTCGACGTGCTGGTCGAGGTCCACGACGCGCGCGAACTCGACCGCGCGCTGAAGCTCGAAAGCCGCCTGATCGGCGTCAACAACCGCGACCTTCGCGACTTCTCGGTCGATTTTGCCCGCACCTACGATCTCGTCCGCCGCGCACCGGCCGGGTGCACCTTCGTCGCGGAGAGCGGCCTGACGAGCCGGACGGACCTCGACGCGATGGCCGCCCACGGCGTCCGCTGCTTCCTGGTCGGCGAGGCGCTGATGCGCGCGGACGACATCGCCGCCGCGACGCGCGCGCTGCTCGGCTTGGCGCCGTGAGCGACACCCTCACTCATCTCGACCAGGCGGGCGCCGCCCACATGGTCGACGTCGGCGGCAAGGCGGACACGCGGCGCGAGGCGGTGGCGACGGGACGGATCACGATGACCGCGGCCGCGGCGCGGGCGATCGCCACGGGCGCCGCGGCCAAGGGCGACGTGCTGGCGGTGGCGCGCGTCGCCGGGATCATGGCGGCGAAGCGGACGAGCGAGCTGATCCCGCTCTGCCATCCGCTGCCCCTCACCCGCGTCGCCATCGACCTTGCCCCCGACGCGGACGGCGTCACCGTCACCGCAACCTGCGTGACGACAGGCAAGACCGGCGTCGAGATGGAGGCGCTGACCGCCGCCAGCGTCGCGTTGCTCACGATCTACGACATGGCCAAGGCGATCGACCGCGGCATGACGATCGGCGATGTCCACCTGTCGGCCAAGAGCGGCGGCAAGTCGGGCGACTGGCGCGCCGACAGGGACTGACCGGCACGACGTAGACACAAGTAGGGCGTGGATGTGCGCCGACCGTGCTACGCGCCGGGAATGGCGTCCACCGAATCCCAACCCAAGCCCCGCTCCGAACCCGACCGCGACGAGACGGAGGCGTCGGTCGCGCAGCTCGCGCTGCTGTACGAGCGGCACCAGGAACGGACCGGGCCGGTACAGCGCTTCGCCAACCGCCTGACGGCCGGGCTCAGCCGGCCGGGGTCGCTGGCGGTGATCGTCACCCTGGTGATCGCCTGGACGATCGGCAACACCGCCGCGCGCTTTGTGGGATCGCGCGCGCTGGAGGAGTTTCCCTTTCCCGACCTGGACTTCATCGCCACGATCGCGGCGCTGCTGGTGGCGCTGCTGATCCTGACGACGCAGCGGCATGAGGAGGAACTCGCCGAGCGGCGCGCCCGGCTGACGCTGCACATCGCGATGTTGAGCGAGAAGAAGATCGCCAAGGTGATCGGCCTTCTGGAGGAGCAGCGCCGCGACAACCCGCTCCTCCCGTCCCGCCCCGATCCCGAAGCCTCCCGCATGGCCCAGCCTGCAGACCCCGCCGCCAACCTCGATCATCTGGATGCCGCGGAGGATGCCAGCCAGCGGTAGGATCGCCTGCTCCCACCCGGGTGCCGTCAGCGATCGGCGTCGGTCTCCCACCCGCGCCAGCGGCGCCAGCGGCGCAGGGCCGCGTCGTACGACGCTCGCGCCGTGTCGCGCGCCTGGTTCAGCGCCGCCGCCTCGTCCGCCTGCGCCTGCGTGAGGTCGCGGCGCTCGCGGGCCAGACGTTTCTCGCGGTCGGCCAGGTCGGCGAGCGCGGCACGGTGGCGGCGCGACGCTTCGGCCAGCGCCGCCTCGGCGACGTCGATCGCATCCGGGCTCGGCTTGGGCGGACGGGGCGGTTTCGGCGCGGACGTGGGCTTCGCGGTCCTCGTCGATGTCGCTCCTCGACGCGGCGGCGTGCGGGGACGCGCGGGTTCGATCCCGCCGTCAGCCGGTGCCCGCTTCGCGCGTGGCGGATCGGGCGGCAGCGCGGCGAGCTGTTCGGCCACCGTCCCGCGCGAGCGGCGGATGACCGTCCCCGGTGTCGCGAGCACGTCGGCAGTCAGCGCGGGATCGGTCACCTCCTCTGCGATCCCGCGCGCGAAAAGGTCCGCGTCCGAGCCCCACGCCGCCAGCGCGGCCTTGCGGCTGGGCGCGGCGACATAGGCATCGTGGAAGCCAATCGGGGTCCGGAAGACCTTCAGTGTCGCCATTGATCCTCCCTATCGAACCCGTCTCGTTCTAACACCGGACGTTGCCGCGCGGTCCCGCAGTTCGTAGTCGACGCAGACGATGAGCCTTCTTTCCATTCTCGAGGCGCAGGCGCGGTTGTTCGCGCTGGCCGCGCCGCTTCCCGTCGAGAACGTCCCGCTGGCGCAGGCGATCGGCCGCTGGGCGGCCGGGGACGTCCATGCGCGGCGCACCCAGCCGGCGGCGACGCTGTCGGCGATGGACGGCTATGCGATCCGCTTCGCCGACCTGCCCGGCCCCTGGACGATGGTCGGCGAGAGCGCCGCCGGGCGCCCGTTCGCGGGCCCGATCGGCCCGGGCGAGTGCGCGCGCATCTTCACCGGCGCCGCAATGCCCGATGGCGCCGACACGGTGCTGGTGCAGGAGGAAGCGGCGCGCGATGGTGACCACGTGCTGCTCGCCGGCGAGGGCCCGCTCGCACTCGCCCGCAACACGCGGCGGCGCGGGCTCGACTTCACCGAGGGCGACCGGCTGATCGCGCGCGGCGAGCGGCTGACGGCGGCGCGGCTGGCGCTGGCGGCGACGGGCGGCCATGGCGCGCTGGCGGTCGCGCGGCGCGTCCGGGTCGCGCTGGCGGCGACGGGGGACGAGCTGGTGCCGCCGGGGAGCGCGATCGACGCCCTGTCACTCCCTGAGTCCAACACGACGATGCTGCGCGCGCTGCTGACCGATCTGCCGGTCGACATCGTCGACATCGGCATCCTGCCCGACCGGCTGGACGCGTTGCGCGACGCCTTCGCCGGTGCCGATGTGGACGTGCTCGTCACCACCGGCGGCGCGTCGGTCGGCGATCACGACCTCGTCCGGCCCGCGCTGGAGGCGGCGGGCGGCAGTCTCGATTTCTGGCGGGTCGCGCTTCGGCCCGGCAAGCCGATGATCGCGGGCCGGTTGGGCGACGGGACGGTCGTCGGCCTGCCGGGCAATCCCGTGTCGGTGTTCGTGACGACGCTGCTGTTCCTCAAGCCGTTGATCGCTCACCTGTCGCATGCCGCCGATCCGCTGCCCCGCACGACCCGCGCGACGCTGGGCGAGCCGCTGGCAGCCAACGGCGGCCGGCAGGACTATGTCCGCGCCGAGCTGCGCGACGGGTTGGTGTTCTCGACGGGGTTGCAGGACAGCTCGATGCTGCAAGCGCTGGCACGAGCGGACTGTCTCGTGGTCCGTCCGGCGGGAGCGGCGCCGGCCATGGCCGGCGACTCGGCAGAAGTCCTCATGATCGCTTGACTTGATCCGATACGTTCCTTAGTCGTTCCTCGTCTGTTCGGACGGAGAACCCGCGATGCTCACTCGCAAGCAGCACGATCTGGTGTGCTTCATCGACGATCGGTTGCGCGCAACCGGCGTGTCGCCCTCGTTCGAGGAGATGCGCGAGGCGCTGGAGCTCAAGTCAAAGTCCGGCGTGCATCGCCTGATCTCCGCGCTCGAGGAGCGCGCGTTCATTCGCCGCCTGCCCAACCGCGCCCGCGCCCTTGAAGTGCTGCGCATGCCCGACCGTCCGGACAAGAAGGTGGTGACTGCGCGTACGGCGAAGCCTGCGCCCGTGTCCACGCCGCAGCCGCCGCTTCAGCCCGCCAACGACGTGGTGGAGATCCCGCTGCACGGCCGGATCGCCGCGGGCATGCCGATCGAGGCATTCGAGGGTCAGGCCACCCTGCCCGTCCCCGCCGCTTTGCTTGGTTCAGGCGAGCATTACGCACTGGAGGTGTCGGGCGACTCGATGGTCGAGGCCGGCATCCTGGACGGCGACTATGCGCTGATCCGCCGCACCGAGACGGCGCGCGACGGCGAGATCGTCGTAGCGCTGATCGACGAGGCGGAGGCGACGCTCAAATACTTCCGTCGCGAGGGCGCGATGATCCGTCTCGATCCCGCCAATCGCTCCTACGATCCCCAGCGCTATGCTCCTTCCCAGGTGCGTGTGCAGGGTAAGCTCTCCGGCCTGCTCCGCCGCTACGACTAAAGGCAGGCCGGGCGACCGAGCGCGCCAAGGCCCAAGGGTGCTCGTCACCCGGTGTGAGTACGGTCTGCATTCGGCCGTTCGATAGCGTCAGCGCGAGGCCGCCGGTCCGCGACAGCATCTTGGGCGTCAGCAGCAGCCACCGGGGCAGGCACTTCTTGGGCAGCCGCCTGTCGCTGACGACGATGTCGACCTGCCCGCAAAGGGTCGTCAGGTCGGGTGCGGGCAGGTTGTAGCCGCTGCGCGTCGCCAGGATGCGCCATTGCCGCCCACCCGTCGTACGCGTGGCCAGGCACAAATCGGGGCTGCATCTTGCATCGGACTGTTCGGACAACAGGCCCGGTGTACCCTCGAACCCGGCGTTCACGGTCAGCATGTCCTGCGTATAGTCGCTCACCCGGTCACGCAGGAACGCGATGCCCGTCGGCGTGCGGATCGCGACGTGGCGCCCGTCGCCGGTGACCAGCAGGTCCGGCGGCGGTGTCAGCAACGCCCAGGCCGCCCCGATGGCCAGCGGCGCAAGTCCAAGCCGCCGCCACCGCGTCCGCCACAGCGCGAGCCATAGGCCGCCAACAACCATCAGCGCGAACGCGGCGTCAGGCATCGTCGGCAACACCGTCACCGCGCCGGGCATGTGCGCGACGGTGCGGGCGATCCACAGCAGCAGCGCCACCGCCCGCCCCGTCGCCCACCAGAACGGCGCGCCGAGTCCCACGACGTCGAACACCAGCGCCAGCGCTTCCGCGGGCATGATGACGAAGGTCGACAGCGGTATGGCGACGATGTTGGCGAACGCGCCGTACACGCCGGCCTTGTGGAAATGGTACACCGCGATCGGCATCAGCGCGAGTTCGACCAGTAGCCCGGTCGCGAGCAGCGACGCAAACTCGCGCACCGCCTTCCATCCCCAGCCCTCGTCCCGCTTGAGGAACCACGCCCGTGCGCGCGGATGCTCGTGCAGCGCGACGATCGCGGTGACCGCGGCGAACGACAGCTGGAAGCTCGGTCCGGCGAGCGACTCCGGCCACAACAGCAGCACGATCGTCGCCCCCGCCGACACCAGCCGCAGCGTCACCGCCTCCCGGCCCAGCGCCAGCGCGGCGAGCACCAGCAGCGACGCGACGCAGGATCGAATCGTCGGCACCTCCGCGCCGCTGAGCCAGGTGTAGCCGATCGCCGCGAACGCGCCCGCACCCGCCGCCATAACCGGCACGAGACCGCTCAGCGCCAGCCGCCGGCTAAGCGCGAGCAGGCGTTTGACGAGCAGCATCGTCGCTGCGACGGCCGCGGTGATATGCAGGCCGCTGATCGACAGCAGATGCGCAAGCCCCGCGCGCCGCATCGCGTCGGAATCGTCGAGGCTGATCGCGCCCACGTCGCCGGTGACGAACGCTGCCGCCACACCGCCGTCGCTGCCAGCCAGCGCCGCCTCGATGTGGCGGGTGAGGCGCACGCGTGGTCCATCGTCGGCATCTGTGGGCTTGCTCAGCAGCTTGACCGGCGCGAACGCCTTGCCGCTCGCCCCGATGCCGTCGAACCAGGCGAGCCGCGAATAGTCATAGGCGCCCGGCACGCCCGCGCCCTGCGGCGGCATCAGCCGGACGCCGAGTTCCAGGATCGCACCGCGCGACAGGCCCGCAGGCACGTCCGCCACGGCGACGTTGACGCGGATCGGATGTGCGGGGGCAGGACGACCAGCGTCTCCGGACGGCCATGCCGGCTTTGCGGAGTGCCCGGATCGGCCCGCGGCAGGAGCTTGATCGGCGCGAGCCGCAGCCGGACCAACTCGCGCGCGGGCAGCGGCTCGACACGGTCGACACGGGCGCGCAGCGACACCACCGCCGTCCGCGCCAGCACCGGCTGCGCGACCCGCTCCGCCCGCCACCAGGCGAGCGCCACGCCCAGTGCGATCGCGACGCCAGCCACCGCGAGCGCCGCCCCCGCACGTCCGCCGCGCCCGATCGCCAGCGCCCCCGCCGCCAATGCAAGGCCCGCCAACATCACCGCGATCCACTGCACGACGTGCGGGAGCGCGAACCACGCCGTCACGCCCAGTCCCAGCATCACCGGCAGCCACAATGGCAACTGGTCCCGCTCTGCCTCCAGCCACCGCTCCACTGCGCTTCGCACGTCGACATACGCCGCTGCCACGCCGGTTTGAAGGCGCCGGGGCCGCATGCTAGAGGCGAAGCCGGCGATCGTGGCCATCACGATCCGCAGCTTGGGAGCGAGCGCGGTTGAGCGCAACAGATAACGTCGGCACGCCATCCCGCGGCGTCGCTGGACAACAGCCATTCGGCGAAGTCGCCGGGCAACAAGTCGTGACCCGTTTCGCGCCCTCGCCCACCGGCTTCCTGCACCTGGGCGGCGCGCGCACCGCGCTGTTCAACTGGCTGTTCGCACGGCACCACGGCGGGCGCTTCCTGCTGCGGATCGAGGATACCGATCGCGCGCGATCGACGCAGCCCGCGATCGACGCGATCATCGACGGGATGCGCTGGCTCGGCCTCGATTGGGACGGCGAGGCGGTCCACCAGTTCGCCCGCGCCGCGCGGCATGCCGAGGTCGCCCGGACGCTCGTGGAGCACGGCCACGCCTATCGCTGCTATGCGACGCCCGAGGAACTGACGAACCTGCGCGACAGCCAGCGCGCGGCGGGGCAGCCGATCCGCTATGACGCGCGCTGGCGCGATCGCCCGCCCGAAGAGGCGCCCGCCGACGCACCCTACGTCATCCGGCTGCGCGCGCCGCGCGAGGGGGCGACGACGATCCCCGATCTGGTCCAGGGCGACGTCACCGTCCAGAATGCCGAGCTCGACGACCTCGTGCTGCTCCGCTCGGACGGCACGCCAACCTACATGCTCGCGGTGGTGGTCGACGATCACGACATGGGCGTCAGCCATGTGATCCGCGGTGACGACCATCTCAACAACGCGTTCCGCCAGTTGCCGATCATCCGCGCAATGGATCAGGTCGCCCGGAAGGCAGGCGATGCCGGCTGGCCCGATCCCGTCTACGCGCACATCCCGCTGATCCACGGCAGCGACGGTGCCAAGCTGTCGAAGCGCCACGGCGCGGTCGGGATCGAGGCGTATCGCGACGAGATGGGCATCCTGCCCGAAGCGCTGGACAATTACCTCGTTCGGCTCGGCTGGGGCCATGGCGACGACGAGATCATCAGCCGCGCGCAGGCGACGCAGTGGTTCGACATCGCCGACGTCGGCAAGGGCCCGTCCCGCTTCGACCTCAAGAAGCTCGAAAACCTCAACGGGCACTATCTGCGCGAGGCGGACGACGCGCGGCTGGCGGCGCTGGTCGCGCCGCGGCTCGGCCATGCCGTCGGCGGCGCGGCGTTCGATCTGCTCACCCGTGCGATGGCGGTGCTCAAGGTCCGCGCGGCGAACCTCAACGATCTGGCAGAGGGCGCACGCTTCCTCGACGCCGCCCGGCCGGTGGCGATCGAGCCCGACGCCGAGTCGCTGCTCGCCGGCGATGCGCGATCGCTTCTCGCGCGCGCTCATGCGGCGCTTGACGCGGTGGAGCGTTGGGATACGGGGCATCTCGACGGTGCGGTGAGGAGCGTGGCCGAGGAGGCAGGCGTTAAGCTGGGACAGGTCGCGCAGCCGCTTCGAGCGGCGTTGACCGGCCGGCGGACCTCACCCGGCATCTTCGACGTGCTGGAACTGCTCGGGCGGAGTGAAAGCCTGGGCCGCATCGCGGACCGCATGGCCGCCTGACGGGAAGGACAACAAGAGATGAGCGACACGATGAAGCTTTCCCTGGGTGACAAGCAGCTAGACTATCCGGTGCTCAAGGGCAGCGTCGGGCCCGACGTGGTCGATATCCGCAAGTTCTATGCGCAGACCGATGCCTTCACCTACGATCCCGGCTTCACCTCGACTGCGAGCTGCCAGTCCAATCTGACATATATCGACGGCGACGAGGGCGTGCTGCTCCATCGCGGCTATGCGATCGGCGAACTGGCCGAGAAGTCGAGCTTCATGGAGGTCGCCTATCTGCTCCTGAACGGCGAGCTGCCGACGTCGCAGGAGTTCGAGCAGTTCCGCTACACTATCACGCGCCACACGATGGTGCACGAGCAGCTCGCGACGTTCTTCCGCGGCTTTCGTCGTGACGCGCATCCGATGGCGATCATGTGCGGCGTCGTCGGCGCACTGTCCGCCTTCTACCACGACTCGACCGACATCCACGATCCGCAGCAGCGCACGATCGCATCGCATCGCCTGATCGCCAAGATGCCGACGATCGCGGCGATGGCGTACAAGTACAGTGTCGGCCAGCCGTTCCTCTATCCGGACAATTCGCTGTCCTACACGGGCAATTTCCTGCGCATGACGTTCGGCGTTCCGGCCGAGCCTTATGAGGTGAGCCCGGTGATCGAGAAGGCGCTCGACCGGATCTTCATCCTGCACGCCGATCACGAGCAGAACGCGTCGACCTCCACGGTTCGGCTCGCGGGCTCGTCGGGCGCGAACCCGTTCGCGTGCATGGCGGCGGGCATCGCCTGCTTGTGGGGCCCGGCGCATGGCGGCGCGAACGAGGCGGCGCTCAACATGCTGTACGAAATCGGCACGCCCGACCGTATCCCCGAGTTCATCGCGCGCGCCAAGGACAAGAACGATCCGTTCCGCCTGATGGGCTTTGGCCACCGCGTGTACAAGAACTACGATCCCCGCGCGACGGTGATGCAGCAGACGGTGCGCGAGGTGTTCAAGGAGATGCAGGTCACGGACCCCGTCTTCGACGTCGCCCTCCAGCTCGAAGAAATGGCGCTGAACGACGATTATTTCCGCGAGAAGAAACTGTTCCCGAACGTGGACTTCTATTCGGGCGTGATCCTGTCGGCGATGGGCTTCCCAACGTCGATGTTCACCGTTCTCTTCGCTCTGGCCCGTACCGTGGGATGGGTGGCACAATGGAACGAGATGATCACCGATCCCGATCAGAAGATCGGCCGCCCGCGCCAGCTCTACACGGGGCCGACGCAGCGCGCATACGCGCCGGTCGCATCGCGCTGATGCAGGCGCTTGCCGCCGCCGTCCGCATCGTGGCCGTCCTGATGGTCGCCATGGGGCTGTTGTGGGTCGGGCAGGGACTGGGGCTGATCCACTGGCCCGCGTCCAGCTTCATGCTGGACGAGCGGCCCTGGGCGGTCCGCGGCGCATTGCTGGCGGTGGCGGGAATCGGGCTCTGGGTGGCGGGCGGGCGACTGGTCCGACGCTGACCTGGGACTAGGCGGAGGGCAGCGAGAAGACGAAGCGCGCGCCCTGCGCCGGCGCGCTGTCCACCACCAGGTCACCGCCCATCGCGCGCGCGAGCCGGCGGGCGATGTACAGGCCGATGCCGCTGCCGCCCGGCTCGGACCGATCGACCCGCTCGAACTTCTCGAAGATGCGCGCCTGATCCTCCGCCGCGATCCCCTTGCCTTGGTCCGCCACCACGACGATCGCATGACCGGCATCCCGCTCGACCCGGACCCATACCGTCCCGGCCTCCGGCGAATAGCGCACGGCGTTCCCGACGAGGTTGACGAGCACCTGCAACGCACGCCGGAACTCGCCCGTCGCGGGCAGCATCTCGTCGGGCGCGGGCCGGTCGATGCGCACGCCCGCATCGGCGGCGCGGACCCCCAGCAGGCCGGCGGCACGGCGCGCGACGTCGGCGAGATCGAGCGGCTCGGGCAGGATCGTGAAATCGGGCCGCTCGATCGCCTGAAGATCGGCCAGATCGTCGATCAGCCCAATCAGGTGGCGGCCGGCGCTGGCGATGTCGGCGGCATAATCGACATAGTCGGCGCGCAACGGCCCCTCCGCCTGCGCATGGATCGAGTCAGCGTTGGCGACGATCAACCCCAACGGTCGCCGCAGCACGGTATCCAGGCGACTGCTGAACGCCTCCGTCAGGCTCGCCGCGTCGGGCGCGACCGGATCGGCGGTGATCGTGCCTGCGAACCCGGCAAAGGCGCCCGCGGAGTCGAGCCTGGCTTCGGCCGACAGCACCACCGGTCGTTCGAGGCCGCGCACGGTCGCGCGTTGGCCCGCAAACCCCTGGCGTTGCGCAAGCGCGGCGAGCACCGGCAGGTCGCCAGCGGCATCCTCCGTCAGCCGGAACAAGTGCGTGAACGGGCGTCCGAGCGACGCGGCCGGATCGAAGCCGAACCGCTCGCCCGCCTCGGGCGACACCGCCGTCAACCGCATCGCCGCGTCCGTCTCGAATCGTCCGTCGCCGCCGACGAGCAGCGTCTCGACCCGGCCCGGCCCGCCCGATGCGCGCAGCATCTGGCGCCATGGCTGACGCTCTCGCCAGTCGGCGATCGTCAACGCCACGCCGTCCGCACCGGGCTGGGCACGGACCCACAGGTCGAGATCGGCATCGCCGTCCGCGACCGTCACCCCGCGGGAGATCAGCACGCCGAGCCGGCCCGCCAGCCGCGCGAGCGTCGCGATCTGGTTGACGGCGATCGGGCGCCCGATCGCGCCGCCCGCCCGCGCGTTGAGCGCCAGTAGCGCCTCGTCCGCGCCCACCAGCAAGCCCTCGCGATCGATCGCGGCGCGGACGGTGCCCCGCTCGATCATCGAAGCGCCGCCAGCGCGGCACGCGCGTCGCGATAGGGTACCGGCAGGATGGCGATGGCGAACACGTGCGCCGCGCGTTCGGGCGCGATCGCCATTGCCGCGTCCAGCGCGGTGGCGAACCGATCGAGGTCGCGACGTGGGTCCGCATCCGCCAGCGCGACGCCGATCCGCGCGATGGTCGTCCGATCGAGGTCCTGCGCGCGGAGCAGCAGCCATAGCCGATCGCCGGCCGGATCGATCACCGCCGATCGCGCGGCGTCGAAGTCCAGCCCGCTCGCCTGCGCCAGAAGCGCGACGAACAGCACCGGCTGCCGATCGCCCAGCGCCTCCAGCAACAACGCCGGAAGCTCGTCGGGTCGCGCACGCAGCAGCGCCGCCAGGTCCGTCGCCGCCTCGGCGGGCGACCTGTCGGCGGGCAGTTCTGCCATGACCTCGGCCGCCGCCTCGACAAGCGCATGGTCGTGCCGGGGATCGTCGCCCAGGCGATCACGAAGCAGCGCCGCCGCCCACCAGACGATCTGCTCGCGCATCGCCGCCGCGAGTGGGGGCGGTGCCGACGGTGACTGCCGGTTCTGCGCCGCCAGCATTGCCGCCGCCGCCGCCGCGATCGCCGGCTCGGGACAGGTCGCGAGGCGGACGAGAAGGCTGGGACGGTCCGCGCCAGACGTCGCGGCAGCGGGAAGCGACTGCGCCAGCATCTCAAGCCGGAGGACCGCCAGCAGTTCGATCAGGATCGCCGCGTCGTCGTCGGCCGCGAGGACAGTCAGTCGGGCGGACACCGGCTCGGCATCGTCGAGCAGCCGCTCGGCCGCATCACGCGCCTGCATCGCCGCCAGCCGGGCCGCCGCGCCGAGCCGCAGCCCCCGCTCGACCGGCGCGACTGCGACCGCGAGACGCTGGCGAAGGCGGGCTACAGTCTGCTCGTCGAGCCGATGGTCATCGGGCATGGCAAGGTCGCGCAGCACGCCACGCTCGTGGTCGCCGGCCCGCGCCATCGCCGCCGTCCCGGCCCGCAGCAGCGCGTCGGCCGCGTCGGCAGACGGATCAGGGGACTGGAAATAGGCCGACATAGGCACGCCCTACCGCGTCGTCGTTAAAGGCAAGCTAAGCCTGACGGCGAAGCGCCTCGACGGCGGCGGCCACCGTCGCGGCGGCATAGCAGGCGGCCACCGCCAGGCCCAGTACCGGATGCCCGGCCACGGTGAACAGCGCGAGGACGGCGAGATAGGCGGCGGGCGTTCCCCACCCGCGCCGCCGCAACCGTGGCAGTGCCGCACGCTCGCCAAGGCCCGCGAGCACCACAAGCCCCAGCGCTACGACCAGTGTGTTGGTCGGACCGGCACCGGCCAACCCTCGCCCGAGCAGGATCGCGCCGCATGCCGCGAGCACCGCCGCCGCACCCTCCTGACCGACCGCGAGGCCGTCCTCCTCGCGCAACCGCGACAGCGTCGCGCCCAGCGACAGCGGGAAGATCGCCGCCAGCAACAGCAGGAGCCCGAACGTCGGCCAGCCCGCGAGCAGCGCGCCGACCCCGCCCAGCCCCAGCGCCACCGCGCCGACGACCAGCGAGATCGTCGGCGCTTCGCGTTCGACCAGCGTCGGCAGCGCTCGGCGGGCGAGCGGTGCCACCAGCCAGCGGTCGAACCAGGCGGTGCGGTGCGCGACGCTGGCGGCGAGCAGCGCCCGGCCATGCGCGCCGATCGCCGCCGCGCGATGCTCGATCCCGTGCCCGTCCGCCAGCCCGCCGCGGGCGAGCAGCATGTGTGCCGCCTGTGCCTGGGACGCGACGCGGACCAGCGCCGACTGGATGTCGTAGTCGGCCGGCAGCCGTGCCGCCTCGGCGACCCGCGCCGGATCGAGCCGCGCGACACCCGCCCAGGCGGCGTTGCCGCCGACCCGCTCGAACCCCGCGGGCGCCGTGTCCGCCTCCACCACCAGCAGCGCGTCGCCGCCCTCGCCCGCCAGCGGCGCGATCATGCCCGCCGAGCTGATGAGGCCGTCCGCCAGGACCAGCACGCGCGACAGGGGATGCAGCTTCTCCGCCGCTTCCGCCGCCGAGCGCACCGGATCGACCGCGACGCCGCGCCGGCCGATCCGTCCCAGCGCGCCGAGCAGCTCGGGCGTGACGCGCGCGACCAGGACGACGATCTGCGACGCGCCGAGCTCGACGAGCATCCGCGCCTGCGCCTCGATCAGCGTGGTGCCGCCGAGCGGCAACGTCGCCGTCAGCGTTCCGGGGCGATCGATCGCCTCATGAGTGGCGAAGAGGAGGCCCGCGAGCATCGGCGGGGCTTAGGGAAGGCCGGGCGGCTTGGCAAAGCCTGTCCCGCGTCCGTCGGAAAGCCGCTCTACAGGCGATCGATGGCGCGGGCGATCTTGCGCAGCATGTCAGGCGACGACGGCGCCTCGCTCGCCAGGCCGGCCAGCGCCATAAGCCGCACCGCGCCGAAGCTCGCGGCGAGGCCCTTGAGCCGCGATGCGGCCACACGCCACGCCTCGTCGTCGTGGGCAGCCTCCAGTGCGGCGAACGCGCGATGCGCGCTCTCCAGGAACGCCAGGCGCAACTCCGCGATCAGCGCCGGCTCGTCCCCGACGGCCGCCGCCAACGTCGCATCGATCGCACCGGGATCATAGGCCATGGCGCATGGTAGGAAGCGGAAGGTGAAGACGAGGTTACGATCTGCCGCTTCCGGTTGGCGGGAAACATGATACACCCCCCGCCATGAACGGGGGTTCGTCAATCAGGGACTGGCGCGTGGAGCCGGACGGCACCGGGCAGGACGGCGCCCGCGACGACGGACGACCGCTCGATCTCGCCGCGCACACGATGCTCGCGCCCGACCGCGACGAGCCGTGGTCGGCGTCATGGTCCGACACGCCGAATCGAACGCCGTGGGTCGCGCCCGCCGCCGTTGGGCTTGGCGTCCTGGCGTGGATCGGCGTGGCGCTCTGGGCGGCGCAGGACGCGCTCGCGCGGATGGATGGCGCAGGCGTGGTCGAGTTCGTGGCCGCGCTCGCGACCGTGCCGGCGCTGGTCGGCATCGGCTGGCTGGTCCTGCGCCGGAGCAGCCTGGCGGAGGCGCGCGGGTTCGGCGATACGGCGGCCGCGATGCGCGCGGAAGCGGCGAGCCTGGAGCGGACCGTCGCGACGCTTGCGGCCACCATCGACACCAGCCGCATCAAGCTCGCCGAACAGGCCGACGCGCTGGCCGCGATCGGCGACGGCACCGCCGACCGGTTGGCGTCGGTAGGGCGCGGGTTCGCTGAGGAGATCGCCGAGGCCAACACCCATTCCGCCTCGCTCGCCAGTGCGACCGGTGAGGCTCAGGCGCGACTGGGCGTCCTGCTCGCCACGTTGCCGCGCGCACGGGCCGAGATCGCGGAGGCGGCCGAACGGCTCGACCGGATCAGCGCGGACACGAGCCACCAGGTCGCCGCCCTCGACGCTCAGGTCGCGGCGCTCGCGGTGCGCGGCCAGGCGGCGGACGACCTCGCCGATGGCGCGGCGCGGCGGCTGGCGGCGCATATCGAGCGGATGGAGGCGACCGGCGAGACGGCCGGCGCACGGCTGGAGGCGGTGACCTCCGCGATGGCGGCCTCGGTCGACGCGCTGCTCGGGCGCACCGCCGATGCCGTCGACCAGTCCCGCCGCGGGATCGAGGCGCAGGGCGACGCGATGCTGGCGATGGTCCGCACGCACCAGCACACGCTTGACCAGGCCGCGCGCGAGAGCGCGGAAGCGCTGGCTGCCCGGGTCGAGGTGATCGAGCTGGTGATCGAGCGGATCGCACGGCGTCTCGATGCGCAGCGCGGAGCTGGCGAAGAGCTGGTCGATGGCCTGGAAAGCGGGATCGCGCGCGTCGGCGATCGACTCGATCGGCTGCATGCCCAGGGTGTCGACCGGTCGCAGCTGCTCGCCGCGTCGATCAGCGCGCTGGGCGGCTCGGCGGATGCGATGACCGAGGCGCTGCGGACCGGCGACGCAATGGCCGGGCGCGCGATCGGCACGGCGGAGACGCTGCTGACCGCGCTGGACGCCGCGACGCGCGAGGTCGACGAGACGCTGCCCGACGCGCTCGATCGGCTCGACGCGCGGATCGTCGCCAGCCAGCGCGTCGTCGTCCAGTCTCGGCCCGAGCTTCTGGCGCTCGTCACCGCCGCCGAAAGCACCCACGACGCGATCGAGGCGATCGCGCAGGTGATCGCCGGCCAGCGCGCGACGGTGGATCAACTATCGGGGACGCTGCTGGACACGCTGGCGAGCGGGCGCGCGAAGGCGGACGCGCTCGGCATGGTCGTGGACGAGACGGTCGCGCGCGCCAATCGCTTCGCCGACGAGGCCGCGCCACGGCTTGTGGAGGCGATGCTGCGGGTCCGCGACACCGCGTCGGCCGCCGCGGACAAGGCCCGCGCGACGCTGACGACCGTGATCGCCGACGCGGCGGACCATCTGGAGGCCGAGGGCGCCGCCGCCTTGGCGCGGGCGGCGGGCGGCACGGTCGACCGGCAAGTAAGCGCCATTACCGCCGCCGCCGACGCGGCGGTCGCCGCCTCCGATCGCGCGTCGGGCCGCCTCGCCGAACGGCTGCGCGAACTCGACGACGCGACCGCGCTCGTCGAGACGCGGCTGGAGGATGCGCGGGCGGCACGCGAGGTCGCGGACCGGGACAGCTTCTCGCGACGCGTGTCGCTGCTGATCGAGTCGCTGAACTCCGCCTCGATCGACATCGCTGCCAGCTTCGCCCCCGAAGTGTCGGACAGCGCTTGGGCCGCTTATCTGAAGGGCGACCGCGGCGTCTTCACCCGCCGCGCCGTCCGCCTGCTGGACGCGGGCGACGCGCGGTCGATCGCGCGGCTGTACGACGACCGGCCGGACTTCCGCGACCAGGTAAACCGCTACATCCATGATTTCGAGGCCATGCTGCGCACGATCCTGGCGCAACGCGACGGCTCGCCGCTCGGCGTGACGTTGCTGTCGTCGGACATGGGCAAGCTGTACGTCGCGCTGGCGCAGGCAATCGAGCGGCTGCGCTGACCTAGACGTTGGTTATCATGAACATCTCGGGCGTGATCCAGCCGGCGTAATAATTCAGCAGGAACAGCGCGAACAGCACCGTGGCGACGATCGTCACCCGCCGGGCGATCAGCCATGGGCGGAACTCGTGCGGGGCGCTGTCCGCCTGTCCCGGTACACGGCGCGCGCCCGCCTCCTCGTGCGTGCGTACCCCGAACGGCAGCACGAGGAAGACGGACATCGCCCAGAACAGGAAGTAGATCGCCACCGCCGAGGTCCACCGCATGGCAGACCCCCTAGCCGACGATCAGCACGTCGACGATCGGCTTCTTGCCCGTCCAGCGCGTCGCGACGCGGCGCACGGCTTGGCGGATGTTCTCCCGCACCCGATCCTTGTCCCGCCCACGCGAGGCCTCCGCCACCGCCTCGACGACGTCGGCGATGAACGGCTCGCGGTCCTCTTCCACTGGTATGCCCTGCAATCGCACTTGCGGTTGGCCGACGGGACGACCGTCACGGCCGACCGCCAGCGCGACCGAGATCTGGCCGTTTAGCGCGAGCTTGCGCCGTTCGTTGATCGTCGTGCCGTCCGCCGGCAGGATCACGTCGCCATCGAGGACGAGCCGGCCGACCGCCGCATCGCCGACCTTCGCCGCATCGCCGGGCAGCAGCCGGACGATATCGCCGTTGGTCTGCACGAGCGCTTGGGGAACCCCCTCGCTGCGCGCGAACCGCGCATGCTCGGTCAGGTGGCGCATCTCGCCATGGACGGGGATCAGCAGGTCGGGCCGAAGCCAGCGGTACAGTGCCGCGAGTTCCGGGCGACCCGGATGGCCCGAGACATGGACCGGAGCCTGACGCTCGGTGACGATATGAACGCCCTTGCCGGCCAGGATGTTCTGGATACGGCCGATTGCGACCTCGTTGCCCGGGATCTCCTTGGACGAGAAGATCACGGTGTCGCCCAGGCTCAGCTTGATCGTGTGCGACCCGTCCGCGACCCGCGCCAGCGCCGCGCGCACCTCGCCCTGGCCGCCGGTGGCGACGATCAGCACCTTGGACGGCGACATGCGCATCGCCGTCTCGGGATCGATCGTCTCCGGGAAATCCTTGAGGTAGCCCGTCGCCTTGGCGACCTTCAGGATACGGTCGAGCGAGCGGCCGGTGACGCAGATCGCGCGGCCGGTGTCGCGCGCCACCTCGCCCAGCGTCGACAGCCGGGCGGCATTGGAGGCGAAACTGGTGACCAGGACGCGGCCGCGCGCGGCGCGCACGACCTCCTCGATCCCCTTTCGCACCTCGCTCTCGGAGCCGGACGCGTTCTTGTTGAAGATGTTGGTGGAATCGCACATCAGCACGTCGATGCCGGCGTCGCCGATCGCGGTCAGCTCGGCCTCGTTCGCGGGGTTGCCGATGATCGGCGCGGCATCTAGCTTCCAGTCGCCCGAATGGAACACCCGGCCCACCGGCGTGTCGATGATGAGCGCGCTTGATTCGGGGATCGAATGCGACATCGCCACCATGGTGAAGTCGAACGGGCCGACCTTGAACGGCTTGCCCGTCTCGACGATCCTCAGCTTCACGCGATCGGCGATCCGCTCCTCTTCCAGCTTGCCGCGGATCAGGCCAGCGGTGAACGGCGTCGCGTACAACGGCACGCCCAGATCTTCGGCGAGATAGGGCAGCGCGCCGATGTGATCCTCATGCCCGTGGGTCAGGACGATGCCGACGAGGTCGTCCAGCCGCTCCTCGATGAATTGCAGGTCGGGCAGGATCACATCGATCCCGGGATAAGCCGCGTCCGCGAAGGTGATGCCGCAATCGACCATCACCCACTTGCCGCCATAGCCGTACAGGTTGACGTTCATGCCGATCTCGCCCGAGCCGCCGAGCGCGCAGAAGAGCAGTTCGTTCTTGGAAGTCATTGATGTCCTAGCGTGATTGCCCCAGCTTTGCGGGTCAGAAAGCCCCGGTGGGGCGGAATGATGCGGAAGATGCGGGCGATGCCCGCAGAAATGTCCGCCTATATATGGGCGCGCGCGGCCAGGATCGCCAGCCCCGTGATCGTCAGGTCGGGTTCCACGACGTCGAACACGCTCGTATGTGCCTCGAACAGGATGGCGAGGCCGCCGGTGGCGACCACCGTCGCGGGTCGCCCGATCTCGCCGCGCATCCGCTCCACCAATCCTTCGATGAGCGCGACATAGCCCCAATAGATGCCGATCAACATCTGATCGGCAGTGTTGCGGCCGATCACCGACGTCGTCGCGGGCGCCTCGATCGCGATCCGCGGCAGTTTCGCGGCGGCGCTGACGAGCGCGTCGAGCGACAGGTTGATGCCGGGCGCGATGATCCCGCCCTTGTAGGCGCCCCGATAATCGATCCAGTCGATCGTCGTCGCGGTGCCGAAATCGATCAGGATCAGATCGCCCGGGTGGCGCGCATGCGCGGCGATGGCCGTCACCGCGCGATCGGCGCCCAGGCTCTGCGGCTCGTCGATGTCGAGCGCGATGCCCCATAGGGCGGGCGCGACGCCGGCGATCAACGGCTCCGTGGCGAAATATTTGCGCGCGAGCGTCTGAAGGTTGTGCAGCGCGCGCGGCACCACCGTTGCGATGATGACGCGGGTGACGGCGGCACGCTCGAATCCTTCGAGCTGGAGCAACTGGCTCAGCCACACCGCATATTCGTCCGCGGTCCGCCGCGCGTCGGTCGCGATCCGCCAGCGCGCCTTGATCGTCTCGTCGTCCACGAGCGCGAAGACGATGTTGGTGTTGCCGGCGTCGATGGCGAGCAGCATGGCGGCGGTGTCCGTCAGAGCGAGGTGAGGTCGGCGGCGTGGATGACACGGCACGTCCCGTCGGCCAAGCCAAGCCGCAGCGCGCCATCGATCGACAGGCCGTCGAACACGCCCTCGACCATCGTCCCGTCCGGCAGGCGCGCCGTGAGCGGAGTCCCGATCGGCTGAGCGAGCGCCAGCCAACGGGCCTGCACGGCGCCGGTGCCCTCGCCCCGCCAGCGTTCCAGCCAGGCGGCCAGCCGCTCCACCAGCAACGCCAGCAGAGCCTCGGGCGTCGTCGTGATGCCGATCGCCTTGAGATCGGTCGTCGGGCGATCCGCCAGCTCGGGATGGTGAGCGACGTTGACGCCGAAGCCGATCACGACGGCGTCGTCCGTCCGTTCGAGCAGGATGCCAGACAGCTTCGCGCCATCCACCAGCAGATCGTTGGGCCAGCGGACGATGAGGCCGTCCCGCCCGATCGGCAGGCTGCCCGCGCTCGCGACGATGATGGCCTCGGCCAACGCGACGGCGGCAACTAAGGCAAGCGAAGGTGCCGACGGGTCGCTCGGACGCAGGCGGATGATCGTGCTTGCATAGAGATTACCGGGCGGAGACGACCAGGCACGCCCCTGACGCCCCCGCCCCGCCTCCTGGCGTTCGGCACGCAACCAGTCGCCCTCCGGCTCGCCCGCGCGAGCGAGGGCGATCAGGTCGGCGTTGGTCGATCCCGCGACCGGGACGGTACGAACCGCAGTCAGCGTCGTCGCCTCAGAACAGCGACTGCGCCGCCGCCGTGCTCCACCCGTAGAGCAGCGGGAGCGCCAGATAGCCGAGCGGCGATACCGCCACTGCCGCGACCGCCATCATCCCGCCCTCGACCGCACTGTTCGACGGCGCGAACGCGGGCGCCGGATCGTCGAAATACATCGTCTTGACCATGCGCAGGTAATAATAGGCACTGATCACCGAGGCGACCGCACCCGCGACCGCCAAGCCGAGCAGCCCTGCGTTCGTGGCCGCCTGGAACACCGCGAACTTGGGCATGAAGCCGAGCAGCGGCGGGATGCCGGCGAGCGAGAACATGAACATCGCCATCGCGAGCGCCAGGCCCGGCCGCGTGCGCGACAGGCCGGACAGGCTGGCGATGTCCTCGATCGGCTCGCCATCCGGCCCGCGCATCTGGAGCACCACCAGGAACGCGCCGAGCGTCATGAAGATATAGACCGTCAGATACAGCAGCACCGAGGCGACGCCCTGCGGCGTTCCCGCCGCCAGACCGATCAGCGCGAAGCCGACGTTGTTGATCGACGAATAGGCGAGCAGCCGCTTGACGTTGGTCTGGCCGATCGCCGCCACGGCACCGAGCAGGATCGACGCGAGGCTGGCGAAGATCACGATCTGCCGCCATTCACCGACCGCCGGCCCCATCGCCACCATTGCGACGCGGACCGCCAAGGCGATCGCCGCCATCTTGGGGGCGGAAGCGAAGAACGCCGTCACAGGCGTCGGTGCACCTTCATACACGTCGGGCGTCCACATATGGAATGGCACCGCCGACATCTTGAACGCAAGGCCCGCGAAGACGAACACGAGCCCGATCGTCAGCCCCAGGAACGCCGCGCTGCCATGCGGCGCGGCGGCGAACGACTGGGCGATCTGCCCGAACAGCGTCGATCCCGCGAACCCGTACACCAGGCTGATGCCGTAGAGCAGGATGCCGCTCGCCAGCGCGCCGAGCACGAAATATTTGAGTCCAGCCTCCGCCGAGCGCCGGTCGCGCCGCATGAAGCTCGCCAGCACGTAGGACGAGAGGCTCTGCAGCTCCAGGCCGACGTACAGCGTCAGCAGGTCGCCCGCCGACACCATGATCGACATGCCCGCCGCCGATAGCAGGATCAGCACGGGATATTCGGGCTTCAGATCGTCTCCCGCGGTACGCGCGAAGAAGTCGGGTGCCATCAATATGGCGGCTGCAGATGCGAAGAAGATCACGACCTTCGCGAACCCGGCGAACGCGTCGGCGCGCATCAGGCCGCCGAACGCCGCGCCGCCACCGGTCGCCGGCCCGAGCAGCGCGATGCTGGCGCCCGCGAGCACCGCCACTGCCGCCCAGGATACGATCCGTGTCGATGCCGCACCGCCCCAGGCGCTGACCAGCATCAACGCGATCGCGCCGAGCGACAGCACCTCTTCGGGCAGGACCATCGCGAACTGGGAAGCGAGGCCCATCAGCGTGCCTCCCCGCCGACGGTGGGCCGGGCGAGGGCGGCCGTCTCCACGCGGCGCCCGGTCGGCGACGCGTCGCCCGTCGGCCGGCTGCGGTCGAGCCGCGCGATCAGCGTCGCACTATCCTTCCGCATCGGGGCCATGAAACTTTCAGGGTAGATGCCCATCCACATCACGACCGCCGCGATCGGGATCAGCAGCGCAAGCTCGCGCCGCGAGACGTCGGGCATCGCGCGAACCTCGTCGGACCGGATCTCGCCGAACACGACGCGCCGGTACAGATACAACATATAGCCTGCGCCCAGGATGATGCTCGTGGTGCAGATGAACGCCGCCCAGGTCGAGAGCTGATAGCTGCCCATCAGCGACAGGAACTCGGCAACGAAGCCGCTGGTGCCCGGCAGGCCGATCGACGCCATCGTGAACAGCAGGAAGAAGATCGCATAATGCGGCATGGTGATCGACAGCCCGCCGTAGCGCGCGATCTCACGCGTGTGCAGCCGGTCGTAGATCACGCCCACGCACAGGAACAGCGCGCCCGAGACGAGGCCGTGGCTGAGCATCATCATCATCGCGCCGTCGATGCCTTGCCGGTTGAAGGCGAACAGGCCGATCGTGACGATCGCCATGTGCGCGACCGACGAATAGGCGATCAGCTTCTTCATGTCGTTCTGCACCAGCGCGACGAGGCTGGTGTACACCACCGCGATCGCCGACAGCACGAAGATCAGCGGGAACAGCCGCGACGACGCATCCGGGAACATCGGCAGCGAGAAGCGCAGGAAGCCGTAGCCGCCGAGCTTCAGCAACACACCCGCCAGGATCACCGATCCCGCGGTCGGCGCCTGGACGTGCGCGTCGGGCAGCCAGGTGTGGACCGGCCACATCGGCATCTTCACCGCGAACGAGGCGAAGAAGGCGAGCCAGAGCCATAGCTGCACGCCGCGCGGGAAATCGTGCGCCATCAACACCGGGATGCTCGTCGTGCCCGCATCATGCGCCATGTACAGCATCGCGATCAGCATCACGATCGAGCCGAGCAGCGTGTACAGGAAGAACTTGTAGCTCGCGTAGATCCGGTTCGCGCCGCCCCAGATGCCGATGATGAGGAACATCGGGATCAGTCCCGCCTCGAAGAAGACGTAGAACAGGAACAGGTCCTGCGCCGCGAACGTGCCGACCATCAGCGTCTCGGTCAGCAGGAACGCGGCCATATATTCCGGCACGCGGGTGGTGATCGCGTTCCAGCTCGCGCCGATGCAGATCGGCATCAGGAACACGCTGAGCATGATGAGCATCAGCGCGAACCCGTCGATCCCGAGCGCCCAGGCGAAGCTGCCGAAGATCGGCGAATATTCGGTAAACTGCCATTGCGCGCCGCCGATGTCATACCCGCTCCACAGCACGACACCGAGGACAAGGTCGATCAGCGTCGCGATCAGCGCCGTCCAGCGCGCGACCTGCGGCGATACGAACAGGCAGGCCAACGCCCCGACGGCGGGCACGAGCAGCATCATGGACAGGATCGGAAAGCCGCTCATCGCGTGATTGCCCAAGTGAGCGCCGCCGTCAGCCCGAAAAGCATCACGAACGCATAGGTGTAGAGGTAGCCGCTTTGAAAGCGCACCGCGAGCCGGCTCGTCGCCGCGACCACCGCGGCCGAGCCGTTGGGCCCGAAGCGGTCGATCGTCTGCTCGTCGCCGCGATGCCACAACAGCCGGCCGATCGCGAAGGCCGGGCGGACGAACAGCAGCTGGTACAGCTCGTCGAAATACCATTTGTTGAGCAGAAACCGGTAACCAACCTCGAACTGCTCCGTCACCGCCGAGGGCAAGGATGGCGTGCGGATGTAGGCGAGCCATGCACCGGTGAACCCCAACAGCATGGCGACGAACGCGCCGAGCTTGGCGAACAGCGGAATGCCCTCGATCGACGCCATCAGCCGCTGGTTGAACGCGATCGCGCCGTGCCAGAAGTCGGCGCCCGCAGCCTCGCCAACGAAGGTCGTGTGGAAGAGGTAGCCGGCGAACACCGCCCCCAGCGACAGCAGGACCAGCGGCACCGTCATCACCCATGGGCTCTCGTGCGGATGATAGCCGCCGGTGCCCGCCGGCAGGTCCTGCTGCGCCGGGCCATGGATCGAGGGTGCGTCGCCCGCATCCTCCGCCTCCGGCACCGGCGCGCCATGGCCCTCCTCCGAATGGTCGTGGCCATGATCGTCATGGGCATGCAGCGCGTGCTGAATATGCTCGGACGCGGCCCAGCGCGGCGTTCCCCAGAAGGTCAGGAACATCAGCCGCCATGAATAAAAGCTCGTCAGCAACGCGACGAGCACGCCGACGAACCAGGCACCCGGCTGGCCGGCGGCGTAGGACAGCTCGATGATCGCGTCCTTCGAATGGAAGCCCGCGAAGCCGATCTCAGGCAGGCCGAACACGCCCGGTATGCCGACGCCGGTGATCGCCAGCGTACCGGCCATCATCGTCCAGAAGGTGATCGGGATCTTCTTCCGCAGACCCCCGTAATAGCGCATGTCCTGCTCGTGGTGCATCGCGTGGATGACCGAGCCCGCGCCCAGAAACAGCAGCGCCTTGAAGAAGGCGTGGGTGAACAGGTGGAACATCGCCGCGCCATAGGCACCGACGCCCGCGGCGAAGAACATGTAGCCGAGCTGCGAACAGGTCGAATAGGCGATCACGCGCTTGATGTCGGTCTGCACCAGCCCGATCGTGGCCGCGAAGAGGCAAGTCGCCGCGCCCACGAAGCGCACCACCGTCATTGCGGTGTGGCTCGTCTCGAACATCGGCGACAGGCGGCACACCATGAACACGCCCGCCGTGACCATCGTCGCCGCGTGGATCAGCGCGGAGACCGGCGTCGGCCCCTCCATCGCGTCGGGCAGCCAGGTGTGGAGGCCGATCTGCGCGGACTTGCCCATCGCACCGACGAACAAGAGGAGGCACAGCACCGTCATCGTGTCGGCGCGGAACCACAGGAAGCCGATCGTCGAATGGCCCGCCACGTGCGGCGCGGCCGCGAGGATCGCCGGGATCGAGACGGTGCCGAACACCAGGAACGTGCCGAAGATGCCAGTCATGAAGCCGAGGTCGCCGACGCGGTTGACGACGAACGCCTTGATCGCCGCGGCGTTGGCGGACGGCTTGCGGAACCAGAAACCGATCAGCAGATAGCTCGCGAGTCCGACGCCTTCCCAGCCGAAGAACATCTGGACGAGGTTGTCCGCCGTCACCAGCATCAGCATCGCGAAGGTGAACAGCGACAGATAGGCGAAGAACCGGGGCTGGTCCGGATCCTCGTCCATATAGCCCCAGCTATACAGATGGACGAGCGCCGAGACGCTGGTGATGACGACCAGCATCACCGCGGTGAGCGCATCGACGCGCAGCGCCCAGTCGACGGTGAAGTCGCCCGACGTCATCCAGTGCAGCACGGGTATGACGGTGGCGGGCGACGAGCCGGCAAGGAAGCCTGCGAAGATGCCCCAGCTCAGCGCCGCCGCGACGAACAGCATCGCCGTCGTCACGACCTTGGCCGGCACCGCGCCGAGCGACTTGTTGCCGAACCCGGCGACGATCGCGGCGAGCAGCGGCAGGAAGACGATGAACAGGATCGAGGTCACGCGCGCCTTATCCCTTCATCTGGCTGGCGTCGTCGACCGCGATCGTGCCGCGCCCGCGGAAATAGATGACGAGGATCGCCAGCCCGATCGCCGCCTCACCCGCCGCGACGGTCAGCACGAACATCGCAAACACCTGGCCGACCAGATCGTGCAGCGCGGCGGAGAAGGCCACGAAGTTCAGGTTCACCGCCAGCAGGATCAGCTCGACCGCCATCAGCATGACGATCAGGTTCTTGCGATTGATGATGATCCCGAACACGCCGAGCGCGAACAGGATCGCCGCGACGACGAGATAGTGGACGAGGCCGATCATGCACCAGTCCTCATGTCGTCACCCCAGCGTACGCTGGGGTCTCGTTGAAAGAGCAAACGGCTGACCGGCACGCGATCCCAGCGTTCGCTGGGATGACGGATGAGGCTCATAATTTGATTCCCTCACCGACGGGCTGGTTGACGTTGCGCGTCGCATCCTGCGGCCGGCGCGAAACCTGGCGGCTGACGTTCTGCGGCCGGACACCGCCGCGCTGGCGGTGGGTCAGCACGATCGCGCCGACCATCGCGACCAGCAGCACGAGACCCGCCGCCTCGAACACGAACAGGTACCGAGTGTAGAGGATATTGCCGAGCGCCTGGATGTTGGGCGTCGCGCCAGCGATCGGCGCCGCACGGTGCGCGATCTGGAGTCCGCCCGCATCATAGGCATTGACGCCGATCACCACCTCCGCCGCCAGCGCGACGGCGAGCACCAATCCGACCGGCAGATAGCCCGACACACGCCCGCGCAACGTCGAGAACTCGACGTCGAGCATCATCACCACGAACAGGAACAGCACCGCGACCGCGCCGACGTAGACGATGACGAGCAGCATCGCGATGAACTCGGCGCCGACCAGCACCATCAGCCCGGCGGCGTTGAAGAACGCCAGGATCAGCCACAGCACGGCATGCACCGGGTTGCGCGACGTAATGACGAGCGCGCCCGACACGAGCACGATGATCGAGAACAGGTAGAAGGCGATCGCCTGCATCACACGCCTCTGGCTGTCAATCCAGCGAACGCCGGGATCTCTTGCGACCGGCGGTGCCCCGCTTGCGAGGCGATGCCAGCGTTCGCTGGCATGACTGATATCGAGCTCATCACGCACCCCATGCCGCGCCGCCTAGCGATAGGGCGCGTCGGCGGCAAGGTTCGCGGCGACCACGCTTTCCCAACGATCGCCATTATCGAGCAGCTTCTGCTTGTTGTAGATCAGCTCCTCGCGCGTCTCGGTCGAATAATCGAGGTTCGGGCTCTCCACGACCGCATCCACCGGGCACGCTTCCTGGCACAGGCCGCAGAAGATGCACTTGGTCATGTCGATGTCGTAGCGCGTCGTGCGGCGGCTGCCGTCGTCGCGCGGCTCGGACTCGATCGTGATCGCCAGCGCCGGGCATATCGCCTCGCACAGCTTGCACGCGATGCACCGCTCCTCGCCGCTCGGATAGCGTCGCAGCACATGCTCGCCGCGGAACCGGGGGGAGATCGGGTTCTTCTCGAACGGATAGTTGATCGTCGCCTTGGGCTTAAAGAAGTATCGCAACGTCAGCGCGTGCGCCTTCACGAACTCCCACAAGGTGAACGACTTGATGATCTGTGCAGGACTCATGTGGAAACTCCGACGCGCATCCACATCAGGACGCCCGAGACGAGGAAGACCCAGAACAGCGACAGCGGCAGGAATATCTTCCAGCCAAGCCGCATCAACTGGTCGTAGCGATAGCGCGGCACCGTCGCCTTGATCCACGAAAAGACGAAGAAGAAGAACAGCATCTTCACGAATAGCCAGAGGATGCCGGGAACAACAATGTGCGGAAAAAACAAAAGGAAGGGGATATTTATTGGGGCGAGGTAACCACCCCAAAATAGCGTCGCGTTCAACGTACACATCAGAATGACGTTGGCATACTCACCCAACCAATATAGGGCAAAACTCATCGAGCTATATTCGGTCTGATACCCTGCAACTAGTTCACTTTCCGCTTCCGCGATATCGAACGGCGCGCGCTGCGTTTCGGCAAGCGATGAAATCAGGAACACCACCGCCATTGGAAACAACAACGGGTTGAATCCAAAACCGTTTACTGCGCCGAACCACTGACCCCGCTGCGCCTCCACGATCGTCCGCAGGTTGAAGCTGCCCGACCACAGCACGACCGAGATCAGCACAAAGCCGATCGCGACCTCGTAACTGATCATCTGCGCCGCCGCGCGGATCGCGGAGAAGAAGGGGTATTTGGAGTTGGACGCCCAGCCCGCGAGGATGATCCCGTAGACGCCGAGCGACGACGCGGCCAGGATGTACAGCAGCCCGACGTTGATGTTCGCCAGCACCGCACCGCCGGAGAAGGGCACCACCGCCCACACGATCAGCGCGACGGTGAAGGTGATGATCGGCGCCATCAGGAACAGGCCGCGATTGGCCGCGGTCGGGATGATCGTCTCCTGCAAGAACACCTTAAGCCCGTCGGCGAAGCTCTGCATCAGGCCGAAGGGCCCGACGACATTGGGCCCACGTCGCAGCGCCATCGCCGCCCAGATCTTGCGATCGGCGTAGATGATCATCGCAACCGCCAGCATCAGCGGCAACGCGATGACGAGGATGTCGATGATCGTCGCGATCGTCCATGCGACGCTGAACGGCGCGAAGCCGGTGAACCATGAAGTCATGCGGGGTCGGTCCTGAAGCCCATCGCAAGCGCGCCGGGAACGTTGGGATAGTCGGGATTGGGGATCAGTTGATGCCGTGCAGGATCGATCAATACGTCCATCACCTGCATCGGTACCGCGCCCAGAAGAACCGTATCACCCGGAACGACCATGGCACCGGTATATGCGTGCCGGCCGAACACCTCGACCCGTATCGGGCCAACGTAATCGACGTTCTCCTTGCGACCGTCTGCGTAGGTTACAACTCGCTGCTCCAACGGTTCCAACTTCAGCTGTAACTGGATGAGGCGGGATATACACAGTTCCGCCGCGCCCGAATCGACCAAGGCTTTGGCATCGACCTCTTCCAACTCGGGTCGAGCCGCATTCGCGATACGGATATGCTGGTAAACGAGCCCCATCGCTATTCCGCCGCCTCCGCGAACGTGTCGCCGTGGACGATCTCCGCCGAGCAGCGCTGCATGGTGGGGCTCGCGCGGCAGACCGCGTTGGTGAGGTAGAAGTCGGCGATCGGATAGCGGCCGATCGAGCCCGAAGCCTCGGCGGGCAGCGACGGCGGGTTCCACTCGAACGTCGCGAGCCCCGGCTGCGCCAGCGCCGGCACGTCGAGCGCCATGCCCGCGCGCAGTTCGTCCAGCGTGTCGAACGCCAGCGTCACGCCCAGCTTCTCCGACAACGCCCGCAGGATGGTCCAGTCCTCGCGCGCGTCGCCGATCGGGAACACCGCGCGATCTCCGCGCTGCACCCGGCCTTCCAGGTTCACCCAGGTTCCCGACTTCTCGGCATAGGCGGCGCCCGGCAGCACCACGTCCGCCGCGGCGGCGCCGCGGTCCCCGTGGTGGCCAATGTACACCTTGAACCCGGTAAGCTTGCCGAAGTCCGCCTCGTCCGCGCCGAGCAGGAACATGAGCTTCGCGTCGGCCAGATCGGCGATGCCTCCCTTGCTGGCATAGCCGAGCATCAGCCCGCCCATGCGCGACGCGGCCATGTGGACGACGTTGAAGCCGTTCCAGACCGTGCCGTCCTCCAGCGTCCGCACGAGGTTTAGCGACCCCGCCAGCGCCAGCGCCGCGCCATGGCCAACCTTCAACGCCGCGCCGCCGACGATAACCATCGGCATCTTCGCCTTGCCGAACGCCTCCGCGACGGCGTCGGGCAGCGCGCCGAGCAGCGACAGGTCGTCGCCCAGCCAATCGACGCGGTACGTCAGGTCGGTCTTCGGCCCGATCGCGAACACCTTGGCGCCGCGCTTGATCGCCTTGCGCACGCGCGTGTTCACCAGGGACGCCTCATGCCGCAGGTCGGTGCCCACAAGCAGGATCGCGTCCGCGCGCTCAACGCCGGCGATCGTGGTGTTGAAGTTCACCGCCGCCAGACTGGAGGTGTCGTAAGCCATGCCGGTCTGCCGGCCCTCCAGCAGCGATCCGCCGAGCGCCGTCACCAGCGACTTGGCCGCGAACATCGTCTCGCAATCGACGAGGTCGCCCGCCAGCGCGGCGACGCTGCCGCCATGCCGGACGGCCGCGAGCGCGCTAAACGCCTCGTCCCAGCTCGCCGGTTGCAGCTTGCCGTTTACACGCACGAACGGCCGGTCGAGGCGCCGCCGCACCAGGCCGTCGATCGCGTGGCGCGTCTTGTCGGTCGCCCACTCCTCGTTGACGTCCTCGTTGACGCGCGGAATGCAGCGCAGCACCTGGCGGCCGCGGCTATCGAGGCGGATGTTGGTGCCGACCGCATCCATCACGTCGATGGCCAGCGTCTTCTTGAGCTCCCACGGCCGCGCCTCGAACGAATAGGGCTTAGAGGTGAGCGCCCCGACCGGGCACAGATCGACGACGTTGCCGCTCAACTCGCTCGTCACCGCCTGTTCGAGGTAGGACGTGATCTGCATGTCCTCGCCGCGATAGATCGCGCCGATCTCCTCGATCCCCGCCACTTCCTCGGCGAAACGGATGCAGCGCGTGCACTGGATGCAGCGGGTCATGACCGTCTTGACGATCGGCCCCATGTACTTCTCGGTGACCGCGCGTTTGTTCTCGTCGTACCGCGACTGGCCGCGGCCATAAGCGACCGCCTGGTCCTGCAGGTCGCACTCGCCGCCCTGATCGCAGATCGGGCAGTCGAGCGGGTGATTGATGAGCAGGAACTCCATCATGCCCTCGCGAGCATGTTTGGTCATCGCGCTGGTGGTGAACACCTCCTGATTGTCCGCCGCCGGCAACGCGCACGACGCCTGCGGCTTGGGCGGCCCGGGCTTCACCTCGACCAGGCACATGCGGCAATTGCCGGCGATGCTCAGCCGCTCGTGATAGCAGAAGCGCGGGATTTCCTTGCCTGCGGCCTCGCATGCCTGGAGCACCGTGGCTCCCTGAGGGACTTCGACTTCGATCCCGTCGACCTTGAGTTTGGGCATTACGACCGGTTCCCGAGCGCGCCGCCTACGGCGCTGTTGAATATCGCTGTCGCCAGAAACGTGCGCAGGTCACCATAGTTGAGGTGATAGGCTGTGTCGCTCGCGATGCAGCCCTTCATCCCCTCCCCAAGGGCCATAATAGCGGTTCGCTCTTCCTCGGACATTTCGGTCGTCCGGATCACGGCGACGGCCTTGGCCGGCTCAGCATCGACCAGGCAGGTGGCGAACGCGCCCATGAACGCGATCTCGCCCAAGCCCTTCGGGACCCGGCGCGGCTCGGAAGTCGGTCTTGCCGCAACGGCGTCCAGCAACGCTGGCCGCCGGCGCAGCGTGGCGTTCGCCAACGAGCCCCGAAATGCCTCGCCATGGATCACGGTGGTGCCATTCAAGTTGATGCAACCGCGATGATCGTCGATCATTTTTCGCGCAAGCGTATTGGCTTCGCTACCCGGCGGCAGCGACAAGTAACGGTACACCTGCGCACCCTGTACGTCGGCCATGCAATCGGCGAAGTGGCGAAGGTGGCTACGGATCGGTGCGGGAACGTCCGTCGCCGCCTGAGTGGGCCTAGGCATGATCACGGTGCAAGCAATTATCGCAGCGGCGAACGCCTCAGCGATCTTGAGCGAACCCTGGCGTCCCCTCATTCCGCCGCCTCCATCATCGGCGCCAGCGTGTCGTCGCCGCCCTTGGCCCTGATCCGCCGCTCCAGCTCCGGGCGGAAATGTTTAATTAGGCCCTGGATCGGCCACGCGGCTGCATCGCCCAGTGCGCAGATCGAGTGGCCCTCGACCTGCTTGGTCACCTGGCTTAGCATGTCGATGTCGCCGACCTCGGCATCGCCGGTGCGCAGCCGCTCCATCATCCGCCACATCCAGCCGGTGCCCTCGCGACACGGCGTGCACTGGCCGCAACTCTCGTGCTTGTAGAAATAGCTGATCCGGCTGATCGCGCGGACGATGTCGGTGGACTTGTCCATGACGATCACCGCCGCGGTGCCGAGCCCGGAACCGACGTCCTTCAGCCCGTCGAAATCCATCGGCGCGTCCATGATTTGGGACGCCGGCACCAGCGGCACCGACGATCCGCCCGGGATCACCGCGAGCAGATTGTCCCAGCCGCCACGGATGCCGCCGCAATGCGTCTCGATCAGCTCGCGGAAGGTGATGCCCATCGCATCCTCGACGACGCAGGGTCTGTTCACATGGCCGCTGATCTGGAACAGCTTGGTGCCTTGGTTCTTGTCGCGCCCGATGCCCGCGAACCAAGCCGCGCCGCGCCGCAGGATGGTCGGCGCGACCGCGATCGACTCGACGTTGTTCACGGTCGTCGGGCAACCGTAGAGGCCCGCGCCGGCGGGGAACGGCGGCTTCAGGCGCGGCTGGCCCTTCTTGCCCTCCAGGCTTTCGAGCATCGCGGTCTCTTCGCCGCAGATGTACGCGCCCGCGCCGCGATGGACGACCACATCGAAGTCATAACCCGATCCGCAGGCGTTCTTGCCGATCAGCCCGGCCTCATACGCCTCGCGAACCGCCGCTTCGAGGACGCGTGCCTCCTGGATGTACTCGCCGCGGATGTAGATATAGGCGGCGCGCGCACGGATCGCGAAACCCGCGACCAGTGCGCCCTCGATCAGCTTATGCGGATCATGGCGCATGATCTCGCGATCCTTGCACGATCCGGGCTCGCTCTCATCGGCGTTGATGACCAGGAAACTCGGCCGCTCGGGCGTCGGCGCCTTGGGCATGAAGCTCCATTTGGTGCCGGTCGGAAACCCTGCGCCGCCACGGCCACGAAGCCCGGACGCCTTCATCGTGTCGATGATCACATCCTGTCCGCGCGCGATCAGTGCGGCGGTGTCGTCCCAATCGCCGCGCATCCGCGCCGCGTCGAGCTTCCACGACTGGAAGCCATAGAGATTGGTGAAGATGCGGTCCTTGTCAGCAAGCATCAGCTAGCCTCCGCCTTAGCCGGTTCCGGCTTGTTCCATTGGTCGCGGTAATCGTGGTTCGCGTCCACCATCTCGCGCAGGGTCGTCGGGCCTCCCGCTGGGCAACTGTCGCGGCGGCCGATCGTGGAGCCGGGATTCGGCTTCTCTCCGTTCGCCAGCGCCTCCAGCACCGCGATCGTGCGGTCGTAGTCGAGGTCCTCGTAATTGTCGTCGTTGATCTGCACCATCGGCGCGTTGGCGCAGGTGCCCAGGCACTCGACCTCGGTCAGCGTGAACAGGCCATCGGGCGTCGTCCGCCCCTTTACCATGCCACGGTTCTTGCAGGCGGCGAGCACGTCGTCGCTGCCCGCCAGCATGCACGGCGTCGTGCCGCATACCTGGACATGATAGCGGCCGACCGGCGCCAGGTTGAACATCGTGTAGAAGGTCGCGACCTCGTACACGCGCATATACGCCACGCCGATGGCCCTCGCGACATATTCGATCACCGGCACCGGCAGCCAGCCCTGCGTCTGCGTCTCGGCGCCGACCTGCCGCTGGGCGAGGTCGAGCAACGGCAACGAGCCTGACTGCGCGCGGTCCGCCGGATAGCGGGCAAGGACGGCCTTTACCTGCTCGGCATTGTCGGCCGTCCAGGCGAAGTCGCCCCAGCGGGCACGGACTTCGGCCTCATCCGGGATTTGCTTTGCCTCAGCCATCAGGCGTGGTCCCGCAGGTCAAGACGGTTCTCGATCCGCTCGACGCGGTCGTTCAACCGATCGAGCCGAGCGTTGACGCCCGAGATCGCAATGATCGAGCTACCCAGATGCTCCTCCACCATTGTCATCCGTACCTTGAGGTCACGGGTGTCGAACTTGATCTCGGACATGTCGGCCTGAAGCTTCTGGAGGACCGAGTAGATCAGATCGTTCGTAACGGCCTCGCTCACCGGTCGCACTCCCCGAACACGATGTCCATCGCCCCCAGGATCGCCGTCGTGTCCGCCAGCATGTGCCCGCGGCTCATGAAGTCCATCGCCTGCAGGTGGCTGAACGCGGTCGGCCTGATCTTCACGCGGTACGGCTTGTTGGTGCCGTCCGACACCATGTAGATCCCGAACTCGCCCTTGGGGCTCTCGGTCGCGACATAGACCTCGCCCGCGGGCACGTGGAAGCCTTCGGTGTACAGCTTGAAGTGATGGATCAGCGCCTCCATCGAACGCTTCATCTCGGCGCGCTTGGGCGGCACCACCTTGCGATCCAGGCTGGAGATCGGCCCTTCCGGCATCTCGTTCAGGCACTGTTTCATGATCCGCGCCGACTGGCGGACCTCCTCCACGCGCACCATGAACCGGTCATAGCAGTCACCCTGCGTGCCCACCGGCACGTCGAACTTCATCCGGGCATAGACGTCGTAAGGCTGCGACTTGCGGATGTCCCACGGCAGCCCGGCCGCCCGGATCATCGGGCCGGAGAATCCCCATCTGATCGCGTCGTCGCGGCTGACCGTGCCGATATCGACGTTGCGCTGCTTGAAGATGCGGTTGTCGACGACCAGGCTCAGCGCATCCTCGAACAGTCGCGGCAGGCGCGTGTCGAGCCAGTCGGCGATGTCGGTCAGCAGCTTCAGCGGCACGTCCTGATGCACCCCGCCGACGCGGAAGTAATTGGCGTGCATCCGCGCGCCCGATGCGCGCTCGTAGAAGCCCATCAGGTCTTCGCGCAGCTCGAACAGCCACAGGTTCGGCGTCATTGCGCCCACATCCATGACATGGCTGCCGAGGTTGAGCGTATGGTTCATGATGCGCGTCAGCTCGGCGAAGAACACGCGCAGATATTGTGCGCGCAGCGGCACCTCCAGGTCGAGCAGCTTCTCGACCGCGAGTACATAGCTATGCTCCATGCACATCGGCGAGCAGTAATCGAGCCGGTCCATGTAGGGCAGCGCCTGCATGTACGTCTTGGCCTCGATCAGCTTCTCCGTGCCGCGATGGAGCAGGCCGACATGAGGATCGATCCGCTCAATCAGCTCGCCGTCGAGCTCCATGACCAGGCGGAGCACGCCGTGCGCGGCCGGATGCTGCGGGCCGAAGTTGATCGTGTAGTTGGCGATCGTCGTGTCGCCCGGCGTCGGACGCGCCGCGGTCTGGTGACCCGTCACCTCCACCGTATAGGGATCGAGCGGCGTCTGGTCGTTGGCCTCGTCGGCCGTCACGTGATCGAGCATGGTGTCGCTCACTGGTTCTGTCCTCCGCCCTTGCTGGGCCTGACGTCCGAGTCCACCGGCTTCTCGCTTGCGCTGTTACCGGACCCGCCGCCGGCACCCGACCCGGACGCCTGGCCCGGCGTGTTGCCGCCCGCGGCATAGCTGCCGCTGCTGCCCTCCGGCGCCTTGCTGGGCGAAACGGCCGCGCCGGCCTTCTGGATCGTGTCGGCGGACAGCGGCGTATAGCCGCCCTTCGCTTCGGGCAGCATGCCGCCCTTCTCGTCGCCGGGCAGCGTGTATCCCGCGCCCTCCCAGGGCGACAGGAAGTCGAAATTGCGGAAATCCTGCGCCAGGCTGACGGGCTCGTACACCACGCGCTTGGCTTCTTCCGAATAGCGCAACTCAACATAGCCTGTCATCGGGAAGTCCTTGCGCAGCGGATGGCCGCGGAAGCCATAGTCGGTCAGGATGCGCCGCAGATCGTCGTTGCCCGTGAACAGCACGCCGAACAGATCGTACACCTCGCGCTCCAGCCAGCCCGCGACCGGCCAAAGGCCCGTGACCGACGGCACCGGCTGCTCCTCGTCGGTCGACACGCGCACCTGGATGCGGTGGTTGCGCGTCAGCGACAGCAGCATGTAGACGATCTCGAACCGCTCCGGCCGCTCGGGATAATCGACGCCGGCGATCTCCATCAACTGCTGGTACTCAAGCCCCGGCGTGTCACGCAGCCGCTCCATCGCCTCAACGACCTCATCGCGGCGAACGAACAGCGACACTTCGCCGACCTTGTCTTGCGAATGGACCAGTAGGTCACCGAGCACTTCGTGCGCCGCGTCGATCGTCGCGCCGTTCAGGTCAGCGGCATAGGCGGGGGCCGGTGCCCTCACCGTTCGATGCTCCCCGAACGCCTGATCTTCCGCTGGAGCTGCATGATCCCATACAGCAACGCCTCGGCGGTCGGCGGGCAGCCGGGGACGTAGATGTCGACCGGCACGACCCGGTCGCAGCCCCGGACGACCGAATAGCTATAGTGGTAATAGCCACCGCCGTTGGCGCACGAGCCCATCGAGATGACGTATTTCGGGTTACTCATCTGGTCATAGACCTTGCGGAGCGCCGGGGCCATCTTGTTGCACAATGTGCCGGCGACGATCATCACGTCGCTTTGCCGCGGGCTCGCACGCGGGGCAGCGCCGAACCGCTCCAGGTCGTAGCGCGGCATGTTGACGTGGATCATCTCTACCGCGCAGCAGGCGAGGCCGAACGTCATCCACCACAGCGAGCCCGTGCGCGCCCAGCTAAACAGGTCCTCCGTCGTCGTGACGAGGAAGCCCTTGTCGGTCAGCTCGCCGTTTAGGCTGTCGAAATAGCCCGTGTCCGGCGGCACGACCGCCAAGCCGGCATCCGGCGCGGGCTTGAGTTCTACTCCCAATCGAGAGCTCCCTTCTTCCAGGCATAGACCAGACCCAGCGCAAGTTCCGCGATGAACACCATCATCGCGCCCCACGCGGTCCAGCCCAGCGAAAAAACCGATACTGCCCAAGGAAATAGGAAGGCCGCCTCGAGATCGAAGACGATGAACAGGATGGCGACGAGATAAAAGCGGACGTCGAACTGGCTGCGCGGATCCTCGAACGCGGGGAAACCGCACTCATATTCCGACAGCTTCTCAGGATCGGGCTTGTGCGAGCCCGTCAGCCGCGAAACGACCATCGGCAGGAAGACGAACGCGCTGGACAGCACGAGTGCGATGCCCAGGAACATCAGGATCGGCAGATATTGCAGCAGGTCGACCAAGGCGCTTCTCGCACATGCGAACGGATGCTCTCGCTCTAGGCGTGGCGGGATAGCGGAGCAAGGCTACCGGCCGGTGAGAATCGCTCGCAGTTGCCCCCGATCACTCCTGCGCGGATCATCCGGCGCCGATCAGCGCAGCGCGCCCGCCACCAGCTTGTGCAGGCGGGAATGCAGCCCGTCGTTGGCTGCGAGGAACTCACAGCGCTCGCCCGGCCGATCGCCGCCGCGATAGTCGGTCACGAAGCCGCCCGCTTCCTTCACCAGCAACAGTCCCGCCGCATAGTCCCAGGGCTTGAGGTCGGACTCCCAGAACCCGTCCAGCCGCCCCGCCGCGACCCAGGCGAAATCGAGCGCGGCCGCGCCGTTCCGGCGGATGCCCGCCACCTGCGGGGCAACCGCGCCGAAGATGCGGCTCCACTGGACGAAGTCGCCATGGCCCAGGAACGGGATGCCGGTACCGATCAGCGCCTCCGACAGGTCGCGGCGGGCCGACACGCGCAGCCGCTGGTCTTGGAGCCAGGCGCCGCGTCCCTTCTCGGCCCAGAAGCTCTCGTCCGTCAGCGGCTGATAGGTCAGCGCGGCGGTGATCTCGCGCTTTCCGCTCAGC
This sequence comes from uncultured Sphingomonas sp., assembly GCF_964237335.1. NCBI lineage: Bacteria > Pseudomonadati > Pseudomonadota > Alphaproteobacteria > Sphingomonadales > Sphingomonadaceae > Sphingomonas > uncultured Sphingomonas sp. Next base: position 47,243 of record NZ_CAXSHM010000003.1, on the reverse strand, counting down.
AACAGTTCCTCGACCGCGATCGAGATGCAGAAGTGTGGCACGCCGTGGAGGAAGTTGGTGGTGCCGTCGAGCGGATCGACGATGAAGCGCGGCTTCGACGGATCGCCCGCAACCTCGCCGCGCTCCTCCATCAGGAAGCCCCAGTCGGGTCGCGCCTTGCTGAGTTCCTCATAGATCGTCTGCTCGGCGCGCTGGTCGGCCTGGCTGACGAAATCGGCCGGCCCCTTGCGACTGACCTGCAGCTGCTGGACCTCGTTGAAGTCACGCCGCAACCGCGGCGCCGCCTTGCGCGCGGCGCGGTCCATGACGGTGAGGAGGCCGGAATGGGAAGGCATGATCTTATCCCGCTCGGTTCTGAGAAATCCCGTCTACCCTGAGCCTGTCGAAGGGCTGCCTTGCTTCTCCAACCTGGCAAGAAGGACAGTGCTTCGACGAGCTCAGCATGGACGGGATGTGGGTGCGCGGCACGAACCCCTTACTATCGCAGGATCAATCTGCCCGCCGTACATACGTCTGTTCGTACACATCCACCACGATCTTCGTGCCCGCCGCGATGTGCGGAGGCACCATCACGCGGACGCCGTTGTCGAGGATCGCGGGCTTGTAGCTCGACGAGGCGGTCTGCCCCTTCACCACCGCGTCCGCCTCGACGATCGTCGCCTCGATCGTGTCGGGCATCTTCACGCTGATCGGCCGCTCGTCGTACAGCTCCATCACCACGTCCATCCCGTCCTGAAGGAATGCCGCGGCGTCGCCCAGGATGTCGGCGTCGAGCGTGATCTGCTCGTAGTTCACCTTGTCCATGAACGTCAGCTGCGCGCCGTCGCGGAACAGGAACTGGAAGTCGGTGGTGTCGAGCCGCACGCGCTCCACGCTCTCGGCGGAGCGGAAGCGGACGTTGTTCTTGCGCCCGTCGATCAGGTTCTTGAGCTCGACCTGCATGTACGCGCCGCCCTTGCCGGGCTGGGTGTGCTGGATCTTCACCGCGCGCCAGATACCGCCTTCATATTCGATGATGTTGCCGGGACGGATGTCGACGCCGCTGATCTTCATGGTCTCGAACCTAGCCTAGAACCGTTCAGGCTGAGCTTGTCGAAGCCCTGCCCTTCTTCTGCGCCAGCGAACAGAAAGACAGCCCTTCGACACGCTCAGGGTAGACGGTGGGTGTGGAATTGACCGCGATCTAGCGGGGCGCAGGCCGTCCGGCAAGCAGCGGGAACGGATCGACGTCCTCGCCCTGCCACCAATGATCGTCGGGCGCGACGCGGCTGAGGCCGAAATGGAGGTGGTAATTGCCCGGCCCCGCATCGCCGGTATCGCCTACGAAGCCTAGCGGATCACCTGGACGCACCGCCTGCCCCTCGTGAACCCCCGGCGCATAGCCGGCGAGATGCGCATAGTAATAAAGCCAGCGCCGATCAGTCGACCGCTCGTACAGCGTCACGCCCCCCTGCGCGCTCTGGAACAGCTTCTCGATCGTCCCGGGTGCGGCGGCCACGACCGGGCTACCACCCGGCGCCATGATGTCCGTGCCATGATGCGCACGCGCACCACCGTCTCGTGCCTCGCCCCAGCTGTCCCGGATCGTCCCGCGGTCGACGCCGGGCACCGGAACCGCCAGCAGCCCGGCGGGAGCCGAAGCGGGTCCCACGGCCGGGATCGGCCGCACCCACGACTGGCCCCGGACCGGACGACCCATCGGCAACGGCCCGCCGACCCGCACCATCGACGCAAAGGCCACCGCCACCGCCACGATGATCGCCAGCATCGTCCAGCCGGTTCTGGTCACGAAATCGGCCGGGCCACGAAGCTATTCCTGGAAGATCGCCGGCGTCCCCGGCTTCACCATCATCGCCAGCCGCGCGGCGTTCCAGTTCGCCAGCCGCACGCAGCCATGGCTTTCCGTGCGGCCGATCAGCTCGGGCGCAGGCGTGCCGTGGATGCCGTAATGCTCCTTCGACAGCGTCAGCCATACGACACCGACCGGGCCGTTGGGGCCGGACGGGAGCATCGCCTTCACGTCGCTCTTCTTCGCGTCCCAGAACAACGCCGGATTGTACCGGAACTTCGGGTTGTAGTCCGCGCCGTAGATCTTCCACGTGCCGATCGGCAGCGGATCGTGCGTGCTGCCCGTCGTCACCTGGAACTGCGCGATCAGCTTGCCAGCGGCATCATACGCCCGCAGCACCTTGTCGTGCTTCGACACCACCACCTTCGCCGCCTGCGGCTGGTTGGCGTCGACGTTGAGCATGGCGAGCGTCTGGCGCCAGTCGGCCGGCAGCTTGGGATCATAGGCGCGCGAGGTCGGCAGCGCGTTGGGGAACACCATCTTCGTCCCCGCCGCGATGGTGAGCTGCGGGCCGTTGAGCGCGGTCAGCACCTCGGGCGTGGTATGGAACTGTTCGGCCAGCTTCTCGATCGGCGTCTTGTAGTTGAGCGCGGGCAGTTTCGCCTGCTCGTCCTCGCCGTGCGGGATCGGGTTGGTGTAATTGTAGGTCAGCGTGGCGGCGTTGAGGGTCAGCGTCTTTGTCGCCTCCATCGCCGCATAGGGCTTCAACGCCTGCGCGGTCGCCTGGTCGACATCGCCCGTCGCGGGCAGGCCGCGGCTCTCCTGAAAGCCCTTGATCGCCGCCGTCAGGCTCATGCCCCGCTGCCCGTCGAGGATGCCGGGCGAGAAGCCGAGATGGTCTAGGATCACCTGGACCTTCAGGAGGTTACGGTCGATCACCAGCGCCGGCTTGGCGGGCGCGCCCGCTGGTGCAGCGGCCGGTGCCGTCACCGGGGCCGGCGCCTTCGTCGGCGTCTTGGTGGGTTGGGCGGCAAGGGCCGTGCCCAAGGCTGCGGTGGCGACCAGCACGGTCGCGAACCCGATACGCTTCACAGATATTCTCCCCGATGCGCCGCCGGACGGCGGAACGCGCATCGGCGATACGGACCCGAAAAGCCGGTCCCGGTCAACTGGCCAACACGTCGGCAAACGCGCGCACCGCCGCCGCTTCGTCCCCGCCCCACACGGCGCCGGACACGGCCAGAAAATCGGCCCCGGCCGTCACCAGCGGCGCGGCGTTAGCGGGGGTGATGCCGCCGATCGCGACGCAGGGTATTTCGAACACCGCCGACCACCACGACAGGATCACCGGGTCGGGCTGATAGCTCGTTTCCTTGGTGGTCGTCGGGAAGAAGGCGCCGAACGCGACGTAATCAGCGCCCGCCTCGCCCGCCTCCATCGCCAGATGCCGACTGTCGTGGCAGGTCACGCCGATCTGCGCGGAGGGCCCCAGCACGCTACGCGCATCGCGCGCGTCGCCGTCACTCTGGCCCAGATGGACGCCGTCCGCGCCCAGCCGCTTGGCGAGGCTGATCGAGTCGTTGACGAGGAACGCGACGTCGCGTGCGGCGCAGATCGCCTGCAGCGGCTCCGCCAGCCGCGCCGCCTCGTGCTGGTCGACATCCTTCACCCGGAACTGGAACGCCGCCACCGGCCCGGCGTCGAGCGCGCGGGCGAGCCGATCGGGAAAGCCGCCGGTCACATCAAGCGGCGAGACGAGGTACAATTGGCACGGCGGCCGCTTCGTGTCGCGCTGGAACCGGACGGCGAAGTCCGGATCGAGCGGGCCCAATGGGTCCTTGGGGGGATCGTCAGCGGCCGTCGTCCCGGTCATGCCTCCGCCACGACTTTCGTCACCGACGCCGTGTAGATCGCGTCGATCGCGGTGCCCAGCACCTTATCGAACGCCGCGTCGTCCTGATCGTGGCGCAGTTCCTCCAGCAGCGCGCGCGAGAAGCTGGCGATCATGCCATGGTCCTTGGCGAGCTCGCGGCAGGCCTCGTCGCGGCTGTACCCGCCCGACAGCGCGACGACGCGCGCGACGCGGTGGTGGCCGATCAGCGCCGCATAGGTGTCGGGCTCGACCGGGATCGTCAGCTTCAGCATCACGCGCCGATCGCCGCTGAGCTTGTCGAGCTCCTTGGCGATCTCCTCCGTCATGATCGCCTCAGCCGCCGCGCGATCGGGCGCCTTCAGCGAGATCTCGGGTTCCAGGATCGGCATCAGGCCGGCGGCATTGACCTGCTCGCCCACCTCGAACTGCTGCTTCACGATCGCGGCGATGCCGGTGCGCGACGCCGCCTTGACGACCGACCGCTCCTTGGTGCCGAACACGCCCAGCCCCTTGGCGCGCGCCAGCAGCGCGTCCAGACCCGGCATCGGCTTCATCATCTGGACGCCGTCGGCCTCGTCCTCCAGCCCCTTGTCGATCTTCAGGAACGGCACCACGCCGCGCTTCCACAGCGCCGCCGGCAGCGACAGACCATCCGCTTCGCCGTCCATCGTCCGCTCGAACAGGATCGCGCCCAGCACCTTCTTGCCCGAGAAGGAGGGCGCGGTGACGATGCGGACGCGCATCTGGTGAATCAGGTCATACATCGCCTCGTCGCCGGACCAGTCGCCGTCGGCATAGCCATAGGCCTTGAGCGCGCCGGGGGTGGAGCCGCCCGATTGATCGAGCGCCGCGATGAACCCCGCCCCGCTCACCATCTGCGCCATCATCACGTCACGATCGGTCGGCATCTGCTTGTCCCCCTTGGGCCGCGCCCGGTCGCGCGACGGTTGGAGGAGCCATTCCCGCCGTTCGGCCGATCCGTCAAGACGCGGTGGTCGTGCCGTCTTGACGCACGAGGCCCTGTCGCGCCACCATCCTGCCGATACAGGGGGACGTGGCATGACGGGCAGATCGGCGGCGGTGGTTTTGAGGAGGCCGTACGGAGGAACGCTCGCCCGGGCGAGGACCGCGACGGTCGGATTGGGCGCGCTGCTGGCGATCGCCGTTCCCGCCACGGCCAAGGCGCCCGTGATCGGCCAGCCCGCGCCAGCCTTCCAAGTCAAGCTGCTGGACGGCACCAAGGTGTCGCTCGCCGACCTCAAGGGCCAGGTCGTCGTGCTCAACTTCTGGGCGACATGGTGCGGGCCGTGCAAGCGCGAGCTGCCGCTGCTAGACGCCTACTACCGCGCGCAGAAGGACCATGGCCTGCGCGTGTTCGCGATCACGACCGAGGGATCGGTCCCCAATTACGCGCTCAAGAACCTGTTCGCGGCGATGGCGATCACGCCGATCAAGGGCATCAAGGGTCCTTACGGCGACCTGAACGCGGTGCCGACGAACTACGTGATCGATCGTGCGGGCGTGGTGCGCTACGCCAAGGCGGCGGCTTTCGATCTGGAAGACCTCAACCGCGAACTGGTGCCGCTGCTGAAGGAACCGGCGCCGACGGCGGCGGGGGGATAGGTTCACTACTCCCTCCCACGTTCACCCTGAGCTTGTCGAAGGGCTGCCTTTCTTCAACGAGGAAGGACAGGGCTTCGACAAGCTCAGCCTGAACGGAAGTAGGGAAGTCAGAGCAAGTAGCGACGGAGCTACGCTACCTCGCCAGCGCAGCCACGCCAGGGAGCTCGCGACCCTCCATCCACTCCAGGAACGCGCCGCCCGCCGTCGAGACGAAGGTGAACCGATCGGCCACCCCCGCCTGGTTGAGCGCCGCGACCGTGTCGCCGCCGCCCGCGACCGAGACGAGGCTGCCGTCGCCGGTCAGTGCGGCGGCGGTGCGCGCGAGTGCGACGGTCGCGGCGTCGAACGGCGGTGTCTCGAACGCGCCCATCGGGCCGTTCCAGACGAGCGTGCGGCAGTTCTTGAGCACATCGCCCAGCGCCTCGACCGCGGCGGGGCCGACATCGAGGATCATCTCGTCGCCGGCGACCTCATGGACGTTGACGGTGCGCGTCGGCGGATTGGGCCGGAACTCGGTCGCGACCACCACATCGTACGGCAGGTGGACGGTGCAGCCGGCGCGCTCCGCCGCCGCCATTATCTCGTCGGCCGTTTCGGCAAGGTCGTGCTCGCACAGTGACTTGCCGACGTTGACTCCACGCGCGGCGAGGAAGGTGTTGGCCATCCCACCGCCGATGATGAGATGGTCGACCCGCGCGACCAGATGCTTCAGCACGTCGAGCTTGGTCGATACCTTCGCGCCGCCGACGACCGCCGCGACCGGATGCTCGGGCTTGCCCAGCGCCTTTTCCAGCGCGTCGAGCTCCGCCTCCATCTGTCGCCCTGCGAACGCCGGCAACGCATGCGCCAGCCCCTCGGTGGAGGCATGCGCGCGATGCGCCGCGGAGAAGGCATCGTTGACGTAGAGATCGCCAAGCGCCGCCATCGTCTCGACGACTTGGCCGTCGTTCTTCTCCTCGCCCGCGAAGAAGCGCGTGTTCTCCAGCATCGCGATCTCGCCCGGCCGCAGGGTCGCGACGGAGTCGGCGGCGCCGTCCCAGTCGATAAAGCGCACCGGCCGGCCCAGCACCTCGGCATAGGGCCGCGTCAGCAGCGCGAGCGACAAGTTCGGATCGCGCTTCCCCTTGGGGCGTCCGAAATGCGCGAGCACCAGCACGATCGCGCCGCGATCGGCGAGCTCAGCGATCGTGGGGACGGTGGCGCGCAGCCGCGTGTCGTCGCTGACCTGCCCGTCAGCCATCGGCACGTTCAGATCCTCGCGCACCAGCACGCGCTTGCCGGTCACGTCGCCCATGTCGTCAAGCGTTCGATAGGGTTTCGTCATAATCCTGTGATCCTGATGACGTCGCCGATCGCGACGGTTCCTCCCTGCAGCACGCGCACGCACACGCCGCCTCGCCAGTCCCGCTCCAGCGCCGCGAACAGGCCGGGCGCCAGTGCCTCCATCCGCTTGCACGGCTTGGTCTCGACGGTGACCTCGACCATCACCGTCGAGCCCAGCGACAGCCGCGTGCCCGGCACCTGCGGCAGGTCGAACCCGTCAACCAGCATGTTGCACCGCCGCTCCCACCACGGGATCGCGAGCCCGAGCTCGGCGGTCGCCGCGTCCCAGTCGCCGCGCTCCATCAGCGTCACCTGCCGCTTGCCCGACGAGCCCGGCTGCCGCTCGCCGCGCCAATCGCCGGCGATGCCGCCCGCCACGCTGATCTCCGCCCGCTCGATCACCTCGATCGGCCCCTTGCGCCGACCGTGGCGGGCAAGGCCGGCGATCACGCCCGCCGTGATGCTCACTTGATCGTCGCCCCAGCGGACGCTGGAGTCTCCCGGACGTGGAGAGATGCCGGCGGTCGCCGGCACGACGGTTTCGTGCATCAGATGAACGCCGCCATCGCCTTCGCGGTGTCGACCATCCGGTTGGAGAAGCCCCATTCGTTGTCGTACCAGCTGACGACGCGCACCAGCTTGCCGTCGATCACCGCCGTCTCCAGGCTGTCGACGGTCGACGAGGCGGGCGTGTGGACGATGTCGATCGAGACCAGCGGCTCGTCGGAATAATAGAGCACGCCCTTCAACGGACCGCTCTCCGACGCCGCCTTCAACAGCGCGTTCACCTCGTCGCGCGTCGTGTCGCGCTTGGGCGTGAACGTCAGGTCGACCAGGCTGCCGTCGGGCACCGGCACGCGGATCGCCGAGCCGTCGAGCTTGCCCTTGAGCTCGGGCAGCACCTCGCCCACCGCGCGGGCCGCACCCGTCGTCGTCGGGATCATCGACATGCCGGCGGCACGTGCGCGGCGCGGATCGCTGTGGATCTGGTCGAGGATCTTCTGGTCGTTGGTATAGGCGTGGATCGTCGTCATCAGCCCCCGTTCGATGCCGATCGCATCGTTCAGCACCTTGGCGACCGGCGCCAGGCAGTTGGTGGTGCACGACGCGTTGGAGACGATCCTGTGCTCGGCCGTCAGCCGGTCGTGGTTGACGCCATAGACCACCGTCAGGTCGACGTTCTTGCCCGGCGCGGAGATCAGCACCTTCTTGGCGCCCGCGTCGATGTGCTTCTGGCACGACTTGTCGTCGGTGAAGAAGCCCGTGCACTCCAGCACGATGTCGACGCCCAGCTCCGCATGCGGCAGGTTGGCGGGATCGCGCTCGGCGGTGACGCGGATGCGCTTGCCGTCAATCACCAGATCGCTGCCCTCGGCCGCTACGTCCCCAGGCCAGCGGCCATGGATCGAATCGCGGCTGAACAGCCACGCATTGGACTTCGCGTCTGCCAGATCGTTGATCGTGACCAGATCGAGGTCGCTGTCGCCCTGTTCCAGGATGGCGCGCGCCACCAGTCGTCCGATCCGACCGAAGCCGTTGATCGCCACCTTAACCGTCATGCGAATCTCCCCTCGCCCCGCGCAGTCGGCCGGCGGGGATGCCCGGGCGCGTCTTTGCGGGGCGATCCCGTTCGCGTCAACTCCGGGCGTCGACCGGCTCCGCGATCCGAAACGGCTTGCCGACGTCCCCGCCCATGCTAATCCAGCGCCGATGGCCGACGACCAATCCGATCAGACCCAATCCGATCAAGCCCAATCCGATCAAGGACAGCCGAGCGCGCTCGACCGCATCGATCTGGCGATCGCCCGGATCGAACAGGCGGTGGCGGCGCGCACGCGGGCCGGAGACGCGCTCGCGCACCGGCATGCGGCGCTGAAATCGCGGATGGCGGAGGCGGTGGCGGCGCTGGACGACGTCATCGCGCGCGGGACGGCAGGCTGATGGCCGAGGTCGTGCTCCAGATCGGCGATCGCCGTCACACGGTCGCCTGCCGCGACGGCGAGGAGGCGCAGGTGCGCCTGCTCGGCGAGCAGGTCGACCGGCGCTGGGCCGCCGCCAACCGCGCGGCGGGCGGCCTGTCGGGCGAGCGGGCGATGCTGTTCGTCGCGCTGATGCTCGCCGACGCGCTGCAGGAATCGGAGAACCGGCCGCCCGAACCCGGCGCCGCGAGCCCGCCGATGCTCGCGACGATCGCCGACCGGCTCGAAACCCTCGCCGCCGCCCTTGAGCAGAGCCCCGCGAACGCTTAACTACCGTGCTGACGGGTACTGCCCGGTACGAGCATAGAGACATCCCTGAGGCTATTCATCATCCAAGGGGGCTGTCCCTGCGCAGATCCTGGTCTGTCGTATATGGCCCCTATCTGACGTTCCAGGCGTCGGTGGATTATCCAGCACACGGCTACGGCGGTCCCGTCACCCGCCCTTTTCCGACCGGAGCCGACCGGTGAGCGACAAGCGGGCCCTGCGCGCCATCGCCCGCGCCCGCCGTGATGCGTTCGTGGCGACGCGGCCCGGTCCCGTGGGAGCCGATCCTCGGTTCCTCGAACGCCTGGCGCCCGGCACCGTGGTCGCGAGCTATGCGCCGGTCGGGAGCGAAGTCGATCCTTGGCTGCTGGAGGCGGCGGCTCGCGACCGTGGCTGCTACCTTGCCTTGCCGCTTGTCGTCGACCGAGCCACGCCGCTGCGCTTTCTCGCCTGGCCCGCGGGCGAGCCGCTGGCGGCCGGCCCGTTCGGCCTCGCCAATCCGCAGGCGGACTGGGAAGAGGTGGCACCGGACGTGGTGCTGACGCCGCTGTTGGCGTTCGACGCCGCGCTCCATCGGCTCGGCCAGGGCGCGGGTCATTACGACCGCGCGTTCGTCCGTCATCCCGGCGCCTGGCGGCTGGGCGTCGCCTGGTCGGCTCAGCACGTCGAGACCCTGCCGGCGGACATCTGGGACGTACCCCTTCACGCGATCATAACGGAGACGGACTGGTGGACCCCGTAGAGCAACCGACCCTGAGGAAGCCGCTGGGCGCACTCGGTATCTGCGCGCTGGCGCTGTCCTGGTGCGTGCTGATCGCGAGCTTTTCAGGCGCGATCGGACGCTGGCCGGGCTGGCTGCAGCCGGTGTTCTATCTCGTCACCGGGATCATGTGGATCGCGCCGCTGAAGCCGCTGTTGCGCTGGATGGAGACGGGCCGCTGGCGCTGATCCCGAGGGGAGCGGCCATCCCGTCCGGGGATGGCGCGAGTGACGGGACTTGAACCCGCGACCTCCGGCGTGACAGGCCGGCGCTCTAACCAACTGAGCTACACCCGCTCGGGAGCGACGCGCCTATGCGAGGCCCGTTGGGCTGTCAACCGCTCGATCGGCCCGCCGCGCTTTGGGCCTCATGCTTTGGGCGACGCGCCGGGCAGCGGCCCGGCATCCTCGTCCGCCTGGCGCAGCAGCGCGCCGCGCTCGAACAGGAAACCGGCGATGTCGGGCTTGCCCGCCGCCCCCACGACGACCTGGATGATGATGAGCAGCGGCACCGCCAGCAGCACGCCGCCCGTGCCCCACACCCATCCCCAGAAACTGAGCGAGATCAGGATCAGCACCGGGTTGATCGTCAGCCGGTGCCCTATGATCAGCGGCGTCACCACGTTCGCCTCGACGAGATGGCAGCCGACCATCACGAGCGAGGGCAGCAGCGCGTACCACAGGTCCGAGAACGTCATCAGCCCGCCCAGCGCCATCAGGAACGCCGCGAGGATGGGGCCAAGATATGGCACATAGTTGAGCATCGCGACGATGCCGCCCCACATCAGCGGGAACGGCATGCCCAGCAGATAGAAGGCGCCCGCGACGATCGCGCCCAGCGTAATGTTGATGAGCGTGATGGTGCCGAGATAGGCCGAGACGTCGTCCACCATCGTCTGGATCACGCGGGCCGTGGCCATCGCGCCGCCGAAGCTCGCGCGGTTGACGATCGCCTGACGCCGCAGGCGGGTCCATCCCGACAGGAAGAAGAACACCACCAGCACGCCGAAGAACAGCTGCAGGATCACCCCGGGCGCCGAGGTGGCGGCGAGTTCGACGATCGAGCTGGGCGGCGCGACGGGAGTGGTGTGGGTCGTGCTGGTGACGGGGATGCTGGCAAGTTTGCTGAGCGTGCGGTTCGCATTGCGCTCCAGCGTACCGTACAGCTCGACCAGCGGCGCCAGATTGTGCTGAATGCGCGTGATCCGTTCCGGTAGCAGGCGGAAGAAGGCGACCGCCGGCACCACGATCGCCGCCAGTGCGACGTTGGCGACGACCAGGAACCCGAGCACGCACACCATCGCCGCGACCGGCGAAGGCAATCCGCGCCGTTCGAACCATTCGAGCACCGGCACCAGCGCGATCGCGATCACCAGTGCCGCCACCGTCGGCAGGAAGAACTCCGCTCCCGCCTTCAACGCGAACGGCACGCCGAGCACGACGCCGATCCCGGCGGTCAGCGTCAACGCCGCCAGCAACCGGTCGCGCCGGAGCGTGACCGCCGGCACTTCGTTCGAGGCCTCGGAAGGGCCAAACCCGCCGCCGCTGCCCCGAACGGCGATGCTGTCGGCAATCCTGTCCGCCACGCCCGTCTCCGTCGGCGCTCACGGCGAGCGCCTCGCCGGTTTCGATAGCGCGACGCCGCCGTTCCTGCCAGCGGAGCGTGCCAGCCGGCCTTGCATGTCAGGCGGGTGCGGGTTCCCCGTCGTCCAGGTACAGATAGTCCGGCTCGAACTCGCCCAGCGCTGCGAGAGCAGGGATGTTCAGGATGCGCACCTCGCGCGACGACATCTCGGCGAGCCCCGCCTCGCGCAGCCGCCGGAGCGTCCGGTTGACGTGGACGCTGGTAAGGCCGCACGCCTCGCCGATGTCCTGCTGGGTCAGCGCGAAATCGAACCGGCCGTCGGCCGCGAGCCCGACGACGCGCAGCCGCTCGTACGTCTCGCACAGGAAGTGCGCCAGCCGGCCGACCGCCTCCAGCCGGCCCAGGCGGAAGATCCACTCGCGATGCATCGCCGCATCAAGCAGGGTCGAGAACCATAGCATCCGGGCGAGGTGGGGAAAGCGCTCCACCAGCACCGTCAGATCGTCGTGCGAGACGGTCGACACCGTCACGTCCGTCAGCGTCGCGACATCGTGATCCAGCCGCCGCAGCGGATAGCCATGAAGATCGACGAAGTCGCCCGGGACCTGCACCGACACGAGCTGGCGATATCCGTCACGCGCATCCATGTATCGACATAGGAACCCCGAGACGAGCAGCGTGCTCTGCCGCACCTCCTCCCCGCGACGGATGATCGTCCGCCGCGCCGGGATCGGAACCGGCGGCGACATGACCGCAGCGAGCGCCGCCCGTTCTTCCCGCGTCAGTTCGCGCCGACGTCGCCCCTGCAGAAAGCGGCGGGTCTGGTCCTGCTCCCCAGTCGTACCCATCGTCGTTGCCCCGCCATTCCTCGCTCTGCGATCGCCTATCGATTGAGTCTGATCTGCGTCAAGCCGACGTACGCCATGCAACGAAGGCCATGTCCGCCGGTTGTCGCGGCATGTTCATCACCGACCAACACATTGACGTCGACCGTGATACCGACGCCGACCTCGCTCAACGTTTCCGCGATTTCGTGAAACATCCGACCTTTCCCTGCGTGGGCGCCAAGGCGGCGCTGTCGCGAGGAACGATGACGATCATGACGGCGCGCGACATCCGCTCGGGCTGGGACGACATGGCGATCTATCCCGCGCTGTCCAGCCTCGCCGACCGCTATCGCGCCGATCCGCAGCTCTTCCAGACGCTGGTGGTGCTGTTTGCACAGTCCGGCGACATGGACGAGCCCGAGTATGAGGGCCATCTGTGGAACCGCATCCAGTCGCTGTCCGACAAGGACGTATGGCTGGGGCAGAAGCCCGATCCGCGGGTAAGCGAGAACCCGGACGACCCGCATTTCTCGCTGAGCTTCGCGGGCGAGGCATTCTTCGTCGTCGGCATCCATCCGCAGGCGAGCAGGCCCGCGCGGCGGTTCGAAGTGCCGGCGATGGTGTTCAACCTGCACGACCAGTTCGAGCAGTTGCGCGAGCAGGGCCGGTACGAGAAGCTGCGCGACTCGATCCTTGACCGCGATGTGGCGCTGGCCGGATCGCTCAACCCGATGCTCGCGCGCCACGGGTCGGTCTCGGAGGCGCGGCAATATTCCGGGCGCGCGGTGGAGGATGGCTGGCAGTGCCCGTTCGCTGGCCGTCGCGACTTCGGGGCGGCATCGGATGCGGCCTGAGGCGATCCGCCAGGTGATCGCGCCTCGATCGGGCGTGGCGTTCCCGCTCGATGCGGGTCAACGACTGACGGTGATCGACCCGTGCGGCGAGCAGGTGGCGGACCTCCTGGCGTTCAATCGCGCCGACGTTCGGGAGGTGATTTCATCCGGACGCACGCTCGATTACGCGAGCCGGCTGTACCTCACTACGGGTGACCCGATCTACTCCAACCGCTCCAACATCCTGCTGGAGATCGTCGAGGACACGGTCGGGCGGCATGACTTCCTGTTGACGCCGTGCAGCAAGGACACATTCCGGATCATCTACGGCGATCAGGACCCGCACCGCGGCTGTTTCGGCAATCTGGCCGCTGCGCTCGCGCCGTTCGGCGTGACGGAGGACATGATCCCGATCGCGTTCAACTGCTTCATGAACGTCCCCGTAGACGGCACCACCGGGGCGCTCCGCGTCGAGCCGCCGCTTAGCCGCGCGGGCGATCGGATCGTGTTCGAGGCGAAGGCGGACCTCGTGATCGGCCTCACCGCCTGCTCGGCGCTTCAGTCGAACAACGGCAGCTTCAAGCCGATCGAGTATGAGGTCGTTTGATAGCAAACCGGTCTAAGTGACTGTATCAGATAGGATAGCGCGCGGGTCCTGACGTTGGGGCACATCAGCGTCGGTATTACCTACTGTTACCTACTTTGGCCGCGAGGACATCAGACCCGATCGTCGAACAGCACGGCCAGCTCGCGTTTCAGGATCTTGCCGTTGGCGTTGCGGGGCAGCATTCCGGGCACGAAGCGGATCGCGACCGGCACCTTGAAACCGGCCAGTTGCGTGCGCACCCACGCCTGCAGCCCCGCTTCCGTGACGGCCTCGCCCGGTGCGAGGTGGACCACCGCCGCCGGTTCCTCGCCCAGCACCCGGTGCGGTAGGCCGATGACGGCTGCATCCATCACCGCCGGATGCGAGAACAGCGCATTCTCGACCTCGATCGAATAGATGTTCTCGCCGCCGCGGATGACCATGTCCTTGGCGCGATCGACGATATAGCAGAAGCCCTCGTCGTCCAGCCGCGCAAGGTCGCCGGTGCGGACCCAGCCGTCCACGAAGGTGGCGGCGGTCGCCTCTGGCTTGTTCCAGTAACCCGCGACCACCATCGGCCCCCTCGCCCATAGCTCGCCGATCTCACCGGTCGGCAGCACATGGCTCGCGTCGACGTCCATGATCTTGAGGTCGGCCACGGGCACGGGCGCGCCGCAGCTCGCCGGGCGGTGCAGGTAATCCTCCGCCAACAGGCCGGTGACGGTCGCCATCGTCTCCGTCATGCCCCAGCCGTTGCCGGGCTGGACGCCGAACTCGGCCCGCAGGCGGGGTGCGAGGTCGGGCGCGGCGGGCGCGCCGCCATAGGTGATCGTCTCCAGCGACGACAGGTCGAAGCGGCTGCGCTTGGGATGTTCCAGCAACTGCCAGGCGATCGTCGGCACCCCGCCGGTCGCGTTCACCCGTTCGCGCTCGATGATCTCCATCGCCTTCACCGTCTCCCACCGTCGCATCAGCACCAGCGTGCCGCCACTTGCGACCACCCCCATCAGCGTCGCGCTGCACGCGGTGACGTGGAACAGCGGGATGACGAGCAAGCCGATGCGGGGGGTTGGCTCCGGCGGCGCCTCGCCGCGGCGGAGGTACGGGCGCGCGCCGTTGCAGGCGGTCGACAGGATGTTGGTGACGAGGTTGCGGTGCGTGCCCAGCGCTCCCTTGGGGGCGCCCGTGGTGCCGCTGGTGTAGAAGATCGTCGCGGGATCGTCCGTGTCGATCATAGCCGGCGGCAGGTCGACCTCGGGCAGCGCCGCCCAGTCGTGCGGCGTTCCGATCACCGCCTCAAGGCGCTCCGCCACTCCCGTCGACGGTGCTTCGGCCCGGGACACCAGTACCCGCTCGAGCGCCGGCAAGCCCGGATAATGCTGCACGAGCCGCTCATGGCGCTCGCCATCGACGATCAGCACTCGCGCACCCGAGTCTCGAAGGCCGTAGTCGAGCTCCGCGCCCGTCCACCAAGCATTGAGCGGCACCGCCACCGCCCCGATCGCGGTCGTCGCGAAGAACGCCACCGGCCACTCGGGCAGGTTGCGCATCGCGATCGCCACCCGGTCGCCCTTTCCGACGCCCATCGCCACGATCGTATGCGCCAGCGCCGCGATCGCCCGGAACTGCGCCGCGTAGCTGACCCGCTCGTCCTCGTGGATGATCGCCAGCCGCTCGCCATGGCCGCGCGACGCCTCCGCCAGCCAACGCAGCGACGACGGCGCGTTCTTCCACACGCGGGTCGGGATGCCGCGGATCACGACCTCGTCCATCTCGAACGTCGCACCCGGCGCGGTCAGCCGCCGATCCACCTCCGCCATCGACAATGCGGGCCAGCCCGAAGCTGGTGACACGGCGATATCGCTGCCCAAGCCTGTTCCTCTCCCGGATCGGGTATTGCCGGATATCGGTTCCCGGTACAGCCAATGTTACTGTTGATTCGAGCGCCGCTCAAGCCGATAGAGGCGCAACTTTCGAACCCTTGGTATGGACGAGCCGATGTTGACCGCCCGCCCGGGCTCCCACGCCTTCGACGTCGGCCGGCTCGCCCGGATCGACGCATTCTTGCGCGAGCGGTACGTCGATAGTGGCATCCTGCCGCATGCCCAGCTGCTGTTGGCGCATGAGGGCCAAGTCGCGCATTTCTCCTCGATGGGCGCCGCGCGCGAGGGTGGCGCGGCCGTGGACGAGGGTTCGCTGTTCCGCATCGCGTCGATGACGAAGCCGATCACCAGCCTCGCCTTCATGATGCTGGTCGAGGAGGCGCGTGTCGCGCTCGACACGCCGGTCGCGAAGGTGCTGCCCGAACTGGCGAACGTCGGCGTCTATACGGGCGGTGGCGGAGGCGTGCCGTTCGCCGCCCGTCCCGCCCCCGAGCCGATGCGTATGGTGGACCTGCTACGCCATACCGCCGGGCTGACTTACGGCTTCCAGCGACGCTCCAACATCGACGCCGCCTATCGTGAGCGAGAGACTGAGCGTTGGCACGGCGGCCTCGACCTCCAGGGCCTCATCGCCGCGCTGGGCGAGCTGCCGCTCGAGTTCGCGCCGGGCGATGCATGGAACTATTCGGTCGCGACCGACGTGCTCGGCGCGGTGATCGAGCGCGTGTCCGGCCAGTCGCTCGACGCCTTCTTCCGCGACCGCATCTTCGCGCCGCTTGGGATGCACGACACCGGCTTCGACGTGCCGGCGGGCAAGCTCGACCGGCTGACCGACTGCTGGGCGCTCGCGCCAGGCAACAAGGGGGCGGGCAAGCGCGTGAGGTACGATCGCGGGGCCGAGAGCGTCTGGGCACAGCCGCCGACGATGCTGTCGGGCGGCGGCGGGCTCGTGTCCTCCGCGCTCGACTACAACCGCTTCTGCTCGATGTGCCTCAACGGCGGGGAGCTGGACGGCGTCCGGCTCGTATCGCGCAAGACGATCGAGCTCATGACGATGAACCACCTGCCCGGCGGGTCGGACCTGTCGCGCATGTCCAAGTCGCTGTTCAGCGAGGCGACCAACGCCGGCACCGGTTTCGGACTCGGCTTCGCGGTCACGATCGACGTCGCGCGCTCGATGATCCCCGGCTCGGTTGGCGAATATTACTGGGGCGGCATGTTCTCGACCGCCTTCTTCGTCGATCCCGTCGAGCGCATCTCGATGGTGTTCATGACGCAGGTGAGCCCGTCGACCGCTTTCACGATCCGCCGCGAACTCAAGACGATGATCTACGCGGCGTTGAAATAACCCAATCGAAATTGACTGGAGACCCGACCCAATGACCTCCCCGATCCGTATCGAACGCCATGACGACGTGCTCGTCATCATCTCTGACAATCCGCCCGTCAACGCGCTGGGCGCGGGTGTGCGCCAGGGACTGGAGGCGGCGATCAAGCAAGGCGTCGCGGACGCGACCGTCGTGGCGATGGTGATCCGGTGCGACGGGCGCACCTTCTTCGCGGGCGCGGACATCACGGAGTTCGGGAAGCCGCCGATCGGTCCGCAACTGCCCGAAGTGGTCGACACGATCGAGGCGTCGAGCAAGCCCGTTGTCGCCGCTATCCACGGCACGGCGCTGGGCGGCGGGTGCGAGGTGGCGCTCGGCTGTCACTATCGCGTCGCTGTGGCAAGCGCGAAGCTCGGCACGCCGGAGGTGAAGCTCGGCCTGCTGCCCGGCGCGGGCGGGACGCAGCGGCTGCCGCGGCTGGCGGGCGTTCCGCTGGCGCTGCAGATGACCGCGCTCGGCGATCCGATCCCGGCCAAGAAGGCGGCGGAGGCCGGCCTGATCGACAGGATCGTCGGCGAGGGGAGCGAAAGCTCCCTGGAAGCCGACGCCATCGCTTACGCACGCGAGATCGCGGCCAAGCGCCCGCTGCCCCGCGCGAGCGAGAAGGAGGCCAAGGCCGATCCCGAGGCGGTCGCCGCGTTTCGCAAGGCCAATGCGCGCAAGTTCCGCGGGTTCGAGGCACCCGAAGCGAACATCGCCTGCATCGAGAAGGCGACCGACGGCTCGTCCTTCGCCGAAGGTATCGCGTTCGAGCGGCAGAGCTTCATGAAGCTGATGATGGGCACCCAGTCCGCGGCGCAACGTCACATCTTCTTCGCCGAGCGCAAGGCGGCCAAGATCGACGGCATCGGCGACGATGTCGCGTTGCGGCCGGTCAACAAGGTCGGCATCATCGGCGCGGGCACGATGGGCGGCGGTATCGCGATGAACTTCCTGTCGGCCGGCATCCCGGTGACGATCGTCGAGATGCAGCAGGACGCGCTCGACCGCGGCACCGGCACCATCCGCAAGAACTACGAGGCGACCGCCGCCAAGGGCCGGATGAAGCCGGAACAAGTCGAGGCCGCGATGGGCGCGCTCGCGCCGACGCTGTCGTTCGACGCACTCGCCGATTGCGACCTGGTGATCGAGGCGGTGTACGAGACGATGGAAGTGAAGAAGGACATCTTCACAAGGCTCGACGCGATCTGCAAGCCGGGCGCGATCTTGGCGAGCAACACCAGCTACCTCGACATCGACGCGATCGCCGCCTGCACCAAGCGTCCGCAGGACGTCGTCGGCATGCACTTCTTCTCGCCCGCCAACGTCATGAAGCTGCTGGAGGTCGTGCGCGGCGCCAAGACGGCGCCCGACGTGCTGGCGACGGTGATGGCGCTCGCCAAGAAGATCCGCAAGGTCGCGGTCGTCGCCGGCGTCACCTATGGCTTCATCGGCAACCGCATGCTGATGCCGCGCCAGGTCGAGGCGATGAAACTGCTGATGGAGGGCGCGACGCCTGAGCAGGTCGACAAGGTCCATGTCGCGTTCGGCATGCCGATGGGCCCGTTCCAGATGGGTGACCTCGCCGGCGTTGACATCGGCTGGCACCGCGATCCCACCCGGATCGAGAGCATCCGCGACGCGCTCGCCGCCGAGGGTCGCTGGGGCCAGAAGAAGAGCGCGGGCTTCTACGACTATGACGAGAAGCGTCAGCCCTCGCCCTCTCCGCGCGTCGCCGAGATCATCGAGGAGTTCCGCCAGAAGTCCGGCGCTCCGGCCCCGCGTCAGATCAGCGACCAGGAGATCATCGAGCGGACGTTGTACCCGCTCGTCAACGAGGGCGCACTGATCCTGGAGGGCGGTTATGCCCAGCGGGCCAGCGACATCGATGTGGTGTGGATCTACGGCTATGGCTGGCCGGTCTATCGCGGCGGCCCGATGTTCTGGGGCGAGAGCGAAGGCTGGGACAAGATTGTCGCCGGACTGGATAAGCACGGGTTCGAGCCGGCGGAGTCGCTGAAGGCCAAGGTGAAGACGCCGGAAGCCGTTCACTAATCCTGTTCATGCTGAGCCCGTCGAAGCACTGCACTTCTCTTGGACGTTGGAAGAAGGACAGTCCTTCGACAAGCTCAGGGTGAACGATGGAGAGGAGAGAAACCATGACCGACCTCGACACCTTCCGCGCCGAGACCCGCGCCTGGCTGGAGGCCAACTGCCCGCCCGAGATGCGCGAACCGGTCCGCTCCGACAAGGACGCGTGCTGGGGCGGGCGCGATCAGTCGATTCTGACGCCGGCGCAGAAGGCATGGATGGACGCAATGGGCGCGAAGGGTTGGACGGTGCCCGACTGGCCCCGCGCCTATGGCGGCGGCGGGCTGTCACCGGCGGAAACCAAGGTGTTGCGCGAGGAAATGGCCGCGATCCGCGCGCGCAACCCGCTCAACTCGTTCGGCATCTCGATGCTCGGGCCGGCGCTGCTGAAATACGGCACGGAAGCGCAGAAGCTCGAACACCTGCCCAAGATCGCACGCGGCGAGATCCGCTGGTGCCAGGGCTATTCGGAACCGAATGCCGGCTCCGACCTTGCCGGCCTGGCGGCGAACGCTGAAGATGCTGGCGATCACTACATCGTCAACGGCCAGAAGGTGTGGACCAGCTACGCCGACAAGGCCGACTGGATCTTCTGCCTGGTGCGCACCAGCAAGGCATCGAAACAGGGCGGCATCAGCTTCGTGCTGTTCGACATGGCCAGCCCCGGCGTCTCGACCAAGCCGATCCTGCTCATCAGCGGCTACTCGCCGTTCTGTGAGACCTTCATGGACAATGTGAAGGTGCCCAAGGCGAACCGCGTCCACGACGAGAACAAGGGCTGGGACGTCGCCAAATACCTGCTCGGCCACGAGCGGGAGATGATCTCGGGGATGGGGCTGTCGCACACGGGCGGCAACCCGCTGATCGAGGGCGCGATCGCGACGATCGGCCTGGATGCGGACGGTCGCCTGGCCGACCCGCTGCTGCGCGCGCAGATCGCTCTGTTCGAGGTACGCGCCAAGGCATTCACCGCCATGACGGAGCGGTTCATCGACGAGTTGAAGGCGGGCCAAGCGCATCCTGCCCAGCCGTCGATGATGAAATATTACGGGACCGAGCTCAACAAGAGCCGCTACGAGCTGATGATGGCGGCGGGCGGCTCCGACGCGCTCGAATGGGAGAGCGAGGCGAGCGCCGGCGGCGCGACCCCACGCGCCTGGCTGCGCACGAAGGCCAATTCGATCGAGGGCGGCACCAGCGAGGTGCAGCTCAACATCGTGGCGAAGCGGATACTGGAGCTGCCGGCCTAGCCGCCAGGATATCGTCACCCCAGCGAAAC
Organism: uncultured Sphingomonas sp.; assembly: GCF_964237335.1. Lineage (NCBI taxonomy): Bacteria > Pseudomonadati > Pseudomonadota > Alphaproteobacteria > Sphingomonadales > Sphingomonadaceae > Sphingomonas > uncultured Sphingomonas sp. The sequence continues at coordinate 27,179 of NZ_CAXSHM010000003.1, read as the reverse complement.
CTGGGGTCGCCCCGACTGAAGGCGATCCGCTCGACCCACGCGATCCCAGCTTTCGCTGGGATGACGGAGATTGACATGCCCCTCTACCTCGACGACGATCAGACCGCGCTGAAGGAGACGATCCGCGACTTCGTCGCCGACGCCGCGCCAATCAGCCACATGCGGTCCTTGCGCAATGCCAACGATGCGACCGGCTTCTCGCGCGACCTGTGGAAGCGGTTCGCGGAGATGGGGTTCACCGGCATCCTGATCGGCGAGGATCAGGGCGGCTTGGGCCTCGGGCATGTCGAGGCGGGCGTGGTGCTGGAGGAGATCGGGCGCAACTTGTCCGCCTCCCCGTTCCTGTCCACCGCCGTCGCCGCGGTCGCCGCGCTGAAGGGCACGAACCATGCCGAGCGCTGGTTTCCCGGCATCGTCGCAGGGGACACGGTGGCGGCGCTGGCGATCGACGAGCGTGCCAAACATGGCCCGGCGGTCGCGATGCGCGCCGAGCGGTCGGGCAACGGCTTCCGCCTGACCGGCGCCAAGCGGTTCGTCACCCACGGCCATGTCGCCGACCTGCTGATCGTCGCCGCGCGCACCTCGGGCTCGCCCGACGACGTCGACGGCGTCACGCTGTTCGCGGTGCCGCGCGAATCCGCCGGCTTGGACGCGGCGCCTGAGCGGCTGGCCGACGCCAGCCTCGCGTCGCGGCTGACCTTCGACGGGGTGGAAGTCGATGCCGACGCAGTGATCGGCGAAGTGGATGCGGGCCGCGATCCGCTCGGGCGGCTGCTGGCGGCAGGGCGCACCGGCGCGGCGGCGGAGTTGCTGGGCGTCGGCGGCGGCGCGGCGGACCTGACCACCGCGTACCTCAAGGAACGCAAGCAGTTCGGCGTGCCGATCGGCAGTTTCCAGGCGCTCCAGCACCGCGCCGCGCATCTGTACGGCGAGATGGAAGTCGCGCGCGCCGCCGTCCTCAAGGCGCAGCAACTGCTCGACGCGGGCGATGCGCGCGCCGATGCCGCGGTCTCGGTCGCCAAGGCGATGACGACGATGGCCACCACCTTGTCCGTGCAGGAGGGCATCCAGATGCACGGCGGCATCGGCATGACGGACGAGTACGACATCGGCTTCTACATGAAGCGCGCGCGCGTGCTCGCCGAGCTGTTCGGCGACGCGAACTTCCACGCCGACCGGCTGGCGCTCGCCGCGGGGTATTGATCTGCGACCTAGATGTACGTCACTCCGGGCTCGACCCGGGGTCCCGCTTCTTCTTGGGCCAAGAGCTGCAGGAAGAAGTCGGACTCGGGTGCGAGGCCGGGGTGACGAGGAGAAACTATGGACACCCCCACCCCCGCCACCCTCGTTGCCGACCTCATCGCGCTCCTCGACGTCGAGGAGATCGACCGCGACCTCTACCGCGGCGCGCGGCAGCCCGGCGGTATCGGGCGGGTGTTCGGCGGGCAGGTGATCGCGCAGGCGCTGCAGGCGGCGCAGCGCTCGGTGGAGGGCAAGCAGGCCCACTCGCTCCACGCCTATTTCATGCGCGCAGGGAACGAGGAGCATCCGATCGTCCTGCGTGTCGTGCGCGACTTCGACGGCGGCAGCTTCGCCACCCGCCGCGTGATCGCGAGCCAGCAAGGGCAGCCGATCCTCAACATGGCCGCCTCGTTCCAGCGGCCCGAAGAGGGCCTGGCACATCAGGCGACCATGCCCGACGTGCCGCCGCCCGAGATGCTGCGCACCGAGATGGAGCTGCGTGCCGCGATCGCCGATCGACTGCCCGAACGCGGCAAACGCTTCTTCCTGCGCCCGCGCGCGATCGAGATCCGCCCCTGCCAGCCCCGTAGCTGGTTCGAGCCGCGGCCCGGCGATCCCGCCCACGCGATCTGGCTAAGGCTTGCCGCGCCGATCGGCGACGATCCGGTCCTGCACCGCGCGGTGCTGGCCTATGCGTCGGATATGGCGCTGCTGGGCACGGCGATGCTGCCGCATGGCGTCAACTGGCTGACCGAGACGATGCAGGTCGCCAGCCTCGATCACGCGCTGTGGCTGCACGAGCCGTTCCGCGCCGACGAATGGCTACTCTACGCCTGCGACAGTCCCTGGGCGGGGCACGCCCGCGGTTTCAACCGTGGGCAGATATTCACCCGCGACGGTCGCCTGGTCGCGAGCGTTGCGCAGGAGGGGCTGATGCGGCAACGGGAGCCCCGCCCGACAACGTGATCTGCCGGCTCACACCGCCGTCTTGCCGTACTCCTGCCGCGTCACAGGATGGCTCGACGACAAGCCGCCGTCGACGGCGATCGCCTGGCCGTTGACGTAGCTCGCGTCGTTGGAAGCGAGGAACAGCGCGACCCTGGCCAGTTCCTCGGCCTGCGCACCGCGGCGCAGCGGGTTGAGCCGGCCGACCCGGTCCGTCTTGCCGGCGTCGCGCGCATAGTCGAACGTCGGCTTGGTCATGCCCGTCTCGGTCAGGCCCGGGCAGAGCGCATTGACGCGGACGTTGGAGCCCGACAGCTGCTGCGCCGACACCTGCGCCAGGTTGATGACGCCAGCCTTTGACGCCGAATAGGCCGGCGACCCTGCGCCCGAACGGATGCCGGCGACACTGGCGGTCAAGACCACGGCGCCGCCGCCTTGCTCCGCGATCCGCGGGCCCGCGTGCTTCACCGCGAGGAACGGCCCGATCAGGTTGACGCGTAGCACCTCGGTGAGGAGCGCGACCGACGTGTCGAAGATGGTGGCGAGGCCGCCCGAGATGCCGGCGTTGGCGAACATGACGTCGAGGCCGCCGAACCGCTCGACCGCAAGGGCCACCACGCGTTCGACGTCAGGCTCCGCGCCCGCATCGATCCGGATCGCCTCGGCCGTGCCGCCCGCCTCGCGAATCATTGCCGCGGTCTCGTCCGCGCCTTCCGTCAGGTCCGCAACGATCACCTGCCCACCCTCGGCGGCGAACAGCCGGGCGGCGGCGCGGCCGATGCCGGAGCCTGCGCCGGTGACGATGATCGACTTGCCCTGAAACCTGTTCATCCCACTCTCCTCCTCGTCATGCCAGCGTAAGCTGGCATCTCCCGCGATCTCGGGCAGACCCGAGCCTGCTGGGTGACGGATGCGCAGTCAGATCGTGACGCCGCCATCGATCACCATCGCCTGCCCGGTCATGAACGCGCTGGCGGGACTGGCGAGGTACACGACCGCGCCTGCGATCTCGTCCGCCTCGCCGATGCGGCGCAGCGGCACGCTCTCGTTGGCGGCGCGGATGCGGTCGGGGTCCTCCCACAGCGCACGGGCGAAGTCGGTGCGGATCAGGCCGGGCGCAATGCAGTTCACGCGCACGTTGTCGGGCCCGTATTCGACCGCGTAGTTGCGCGCGAGCTGGAAGTCGGCTGCCTTGCTGACGTTGTACGCCCCGATCACCGGCGACCCGCGCAGCCCGCCGATCGACGAGACGATGACGATCGACCCCGACCGCCGTCCGCGCATGCCCGGCGCGACGAGCTGGATCAGCCAATGGTTGGACAGCACGTTGTTGTCGAGGATCTTGCGGAACTGCTCGTCGGCGATCCCGGCCAGCGGGCCGTAATAAGGATTGGATGCGGCGTTGCAGACCAGCACGTCGACCGCGCCCAGCCGCGCCACCGTTTCACGCACCAGATGGTCCAGCGCCCCCTTGTCGGAGATGCTGGCGGCGATCGCGATCGCCCGTCCCTCACCATGGCGGCCGTTGATCGCCGCCGCGACCTCCTCGCACGCATCTTGTTTGCGGCTGGAGATGACGACGCGCGCGCCATGCGCGGCCAGCGCTTCGGCCGACGCGCGCCCGATCCCACGCGACGATCCGGTGACGATGGCGACCTTGCCGGTCAGGTCGAACAGTTTCACGCCGTCTCCTCTCCCGCTCGTCATCCCAGCGGAAGCTGGGATCGCTTGGTGCTGGCGGCTTACCCCAAACGAAAAGATGCCAGCGTTCGCTGGCATGACGGGTATGATGTCACGCCCCCGCCTTGACCGCGAAGTCCCAGCTTGCGCTCGCCAGCCGGTACACCTGCGCGGCCGACTTCTCGGCCTGCGCGCTCGACGCGGTGCCCTCGACGATCCGCTTCTTGATGCCCTGGACGATGCCGGTCAGCCGGAACAGATTGTAGCTGAAATACCAGTTGAGGTCGGGCACTCCATCGCGGCCGGTGGCGGCGCAATAGCGGTCGGTGATCGCCTCCAGCGTCGGGATGCCCGTGTCCGGCCCGGTACGGCCCATCACCCCCGACCGTCCTTCGGGCTGCGTCACCCAGCTCATCAGGAAGTAGCTGAAGTCGGCAAGCGGATCGCCCAGCGTCGACAGCTCCCAGTCAAGCACCGCGATGACGCGTGGCTCCTGCGCGGCGAAGATCATGTTGTCGATCCGGTAATCGCCATGGACGATGCTCGTCCGCGTCTGCGCAGGGATCGTGCGCGGCAGCCACTCGATCAGCCGCTCGATCTCGGGCATCGTCTCGGTCTCGCTGGCGCGATATTGCTTCGTCCAGCGCGCCACCTGTCGCTCGAAGTAATTGCCAGGCTTGCCGAAATCGCCCAGCCCTGCCGCCTGGTAATCGGTCCGGTGGAGCGCGGCCAGCGTGTCGACCATCGCATGGTAGATGCCGGTGCGCTCGGTGGGCGCATAGTCGGGCAGCGTCCCGTCCCACAGGTTGCGCCCGTCGGCGAGCTCCATGACGTAGAACATCGACCCGATCACGCTCTCGTCGATGCAGAGCCCATAAGGACGCGCGACCGGGAAGCCGGTGGGATACAGTCCGTCGATCAGCCGGAACTCGCGATCCACCGCGTGCGCGCTGGGCAGCAGCGATCCGAACGGCTTGCGGCGCAAGACGTAGGCGCCCGAGGCGGCGTCGATGCGGTACGTCGGGTTCGATTGCCCGCCCGCGAACTTGGCGTAGGTCAATGGCCCTTGGAAGCCGGCGACGTTCGCCTGCATCCACTCGGCGAGCCGCGCCTCGTCCAGCCGGACCTTGCCCTCCACGGTGATGGTCGTGGTCATCAGCCGAACACGATCACGCTGCGCGTCGTATCGCCGCGACGCAGCTCGTCGAATGCATCGTTGATCCGCTCCAGCGGCATCCGATCGGCGATGATAGTGTCGAGGTCGAGCAGGCCGCGCTGGTAGAAATCTACCAGCCGCGGGATGTCGACGGGGAAGTGGTTGCGCCCCATCAGCGCGCCCTGGAGTTTCTTGTCGGCGAGCAGGTCCATCGCCGACAGGCCGACGCTATCGCTCGGCGGCAGCATGCCCAGGATCGTGGCGGTGCCGCCGCGCCGCAGCACCTTCACCGCCGTCGCCGCCGACTGCGGCCGACCCACCGCCTCGATCGCGTGGTGGACGCCGCCGCGGCTGATCTCCACCACCTCGTCAACGGCGGTCGGGCTCATCGCGTCGATGCTGTGCGTGGCGCCCAGCTTCTCGGCCGCCGCGCGTTTTTCCGGCACCGGATCGAGCGCGATGATCTTGCCCGCGCCGGCGATCCTGGCCGCGTTGACCGCCGCCAAGCCGATGCCGCCGCAGCCGACGATGCACACCGTCTCGCCCGGCACCAGCTTCGCCGCGTTGAACACCGCGCCCGCGCCCGTCGTCACCGCGCAGCCGATCAGCGCGGCGCGGTCGAGCGGCATGTCGCGGTCGATCGCGACGCAGGCGTGTTCGTGGACCAGCATCTGCTCGGCATAGGCGGACAGGTCGAGCATCTGCGCGATCGGCTTGCCGTTCAACGTCAGCCGGGGCGGCGCGCCGCGTGGACGCTTTACCGACCGGTCGATGCACAGCGACATCCGGCCGGTGACGCAAAACTCGCAGTGGCCGCAGAACACCGACAGGCAGGTGACGACATGATCGCCGACCTTCACCGTCGCGACCTCGCTCCCCACCGCCTCCACCACGCCGGCTGCCTCGTGGCCGGGAATGCCGGGCAGCGGGTGCGGGTAGGCGCCGTCAACGAAGTGCAGATCGGACCGGCAGACGCCGCACGCGGCGGTGCGGATCAGCACCTCGCGCGGGCCCGGCTTGTCGATCGTGACCTCCTCGACCGACAACGGCTGCTTCGCCTCGAACAGGACGGCTGCTTTCATCTTCACCTCGTCACCCCAGCGAAGGCTGGGGTCTCGTCATTGGCGGGCATGACCTCGTCGCGAGCGACCCCAGCTTCCGCTGGGGTGACGGCGTGTTACCGCCGCACCGCCGCCTTGGCGTCGATCGCCGCGGGCAGGTCGGCATATTTGCCGAACTCGTTGCGCGCGATGGCTCGGTTGTGGACCTCGTCGGGCCCGTCCGCGAACCGCAGCGTCCGCATCGCCGCCCAGTCGTGCGCAAGGTGGAAATCCTGGCAGACGCCGCCGCCACCATGGGCCTGGATCGCGTCATCGAGGATCTGCAGCGCCATCGCCGGCGCGGCGACCTTCACCATCGCGATCTCAAGCTGAGCGGCCTTGTTGCCGGCCTTGTCCATCATGTCGGCGGCCTTGAGGCACAGCAGCCGTGTCATCTCGATGTCGATCCGCGCCTTGGCGATCCGCTGCTCCCACACGCTCTGGTCGGCGATCCGCTTGCCGAACGCGACGCGGGTCAGCAGCCGCTTGGCCATCGCCTCGATCGCGGTCTCGGCGACGCCGATCGTGCGCATGCAATGGTGGATGCGCCCCGGCCCCAGCCGGCCCTGCGCGATCTCGAACCCGCGCCCCTCGCCCAGCAACACGTTCTCGGCGGGCACCTCGACGTTGTCGAGGATCACGTCGCCATGCCCGTGCGGCGCATGGTCATAGCCATAGACGGACAGCATCCGCTCGATCGTCACGCCCGGCGTGTCCATGTCGAGGATCATCATCGACTGCTGGGTATGCCGGCTCTGTTCCGGATCGGTCTTGCCCATCAGGATCGCAACCTTGCAGCGCGGATCGCCGACGCCCGACGACCACCATTTGCGACCGTTGACGACGTACACGTCGCCGCGCCGCTCCATGCGCGTCTGGATATTGGTCGCGTCGGAGGAGGCGACCGCCGGCTCCGTCATCAGGAAGGCGGACCGGATCTCGCCATTCATCAGCGGCCGGAGCCAACGCTCCTTCTGCTCGGCGGTGCCGTAGCGGAAGAACACCTCCATGTTGCCGGTATCGGGCGCGGAGCAGTTGAAACACTCGCTCGCCCAGCCGACCCTGCCCATCTCCTCGGCGCACAGCGCGTATTCGAGGTTGCCGAGCTGCGTCCCCTCAAACTCGAAACTGTCGTCGACATGCGCACGGCCAGAGCGGGGCGGCATGAAGAAGTTCCAGAGGCCGGCGGCCTTGGCCTTCACCTTCACCTCCTCGATGACCGGAAGCACCTTCCAGCGCTCGCCTTCGTGCTGCTGGCGGTCGTAATCGGCCTGGCGCGGGCGGATCTCGTCGTCGATGAAGCGCCGGACGCGATCCCGGAAATAGGTCTCGCGCTCGCTGAAGGTGAAGTCCATCGGTCGTCTCTCTGTCGCGTTTGCGTGCTGCTTAGACCGTACCCGATCTTCGGTAAAGTCTCTCGGCATCGCCAGCACCCCCTGCAAAAAAGGGACTAGGTGTTCGAATCGAAGTTGATAGACTAGTGGGATGGTGCGGGAAGAAACGTCAGCGAAAGGGAAACGGGGCCACGATCCCGTACGGGGCGCGGGGACGACGCGGTTCCGGGAAAAGCGCGAGGCGATCCTCGCCGCCGCGGCGCAGGCGATCAACGAGCAGGGCGCAAAGGGCATGACCTTCGCCGACGTCGCCCGCCGCGTCGGACTCAACACCACCAGCGTCACCTATTATTTCAAGCGCAAGGAAGACCTGGCCGCCGCTTGTTTCGAGCACACGCTGGGCGAGTTGCAGGTGATGCTCGACGAGGCGCTGACCCGGCCGACGCCGCGGGAGCGGGTCGCGCACTACATCGCGCTCAACATGGAGCGCCTTACCCGGATCGAGGCCGGAGACACGCAGCCCTTCGCGATCCTGTCCGATCTGCGCGCGACGGAGGGCGCGGTCCGCAGCCGGTTGATGGCGGGATGGCAGCGCGTGTTCCGCACCACCCGTCTTCTGTGGGGTCAGGCCAAGACCCGCACGCTGACCGACCTGCACGGCGCGCGCGCGCACGTCCTGCTGGAGAATACCTTCTGGCTGCCGATCTGGGTCGCGCGTTACGACCTCGACCAATATCCCCGCGTCGGCGACCGGCTGATGGACGTGCTGGCGAGCGGCATCGCGCGCCCGTCGGACGCGTGGGCGCCCGAGCCGATCGAGCTGACCCATGATGCGGTGCCGGCGCGCGAGGCGTTCCTGCTGGCGGCGACGCGGCTTATCAACGAGCTCGGTTATCATGGCGCGTCGGTCCAGCGGATCGCGTCGGAACTTAACGTCACAAAGGGCAGCTTCTACCACCATCTCGACGCCAAGGACGATCTCGTGATCGCCTGCTACGGGCGCAGCTTCGAGGCGATCGCGGAGGCGCAGCGGGTTGCGGATGCGCGCGGGGGATCGCAGTGGCAGCGACTGTCCGACGTGATCGCGACCTTGCTCGACGTGCAATTCGGCGAACGCGGACCCCTGTTGCGCTCGACCGCGCTAAGCGGGCTGGAGCCCGCGATGCGCGACGCGATGGTCGCCCGCTCCAACCGCATCGCGCGCCGCTACGCCGGGACGATCAGCGACGGAATTGCGGAAGGATCGATGCGCGCGGTCGACCCGCTGGTCGCGTCTCAGGCGCTGATGGCGCTCCAGAACGCGGCGTTCGACATGCGCAAGTGGGCGGGCACGATGCCACGCGAGCGGGCGATTGCGATGTACGCGTCGACATTGCTGTTCGGGATGTTCGACGATCGGGCTGCGGAGTGAGTTATCACTTGAACCCGGCTTGAGCTCGTTCGTCACCAGCTACACCTGACACTGCGGCATCGACAGCGGCCGCTGGTGACGGATTCTACCTCGACAGATACCGCACCATGTCGACCAACGCCGCGAGCGAGAAGGGCAGGATCAGCGCGGCGATCAGCATGGCGACTGCGACCCACGACCAAAAGGTGGCTTGCGGCGATGGCGGGCGACGGACCGGCTCCGCCGAGTCCTCGGGCCGTGGCCACCCGCCCCGGAAAAAGGACAGCACGAGATCGCCTGACGGCCCGGCCAGGCGGCTCGGCATCTGCGGCCTAAGATCCGCAGGAGCCAGCACCAGTCCGGGAGCGCCGCCCAGCATCAATATCCGTTCAGGCGCGCGAACCGGTCGCGATGGTAGGCGGCACTGCCCCACATCGTCTCCAGTACCGCGGCGCGCTTGATGTAGAAACCGGCGTCATATTCATCCGTCACGCCGATGCCGCCATGCAGCTGCACCATCTCGCGCGTCACGAGCTTCAGCGTGTCGCTCGCGGTCGCCTTGGCGAGGCTCACCGCCTGGTCGATGTCGGAGCGACCCGCGTCGATCGCCTCCAGCGCGCCCTCCACGACGGACCGCATCAGCTCCAGCTCGGTGAACATCTTCGCCATACGATGCTGCAACGCTTGGAAGGTGGAAAGTTGCTGCCCGAACTGGACGCGCGTCTTGAGAAAGTCGTTGGTCTGCGCGAACGCCGCCTCGGCCATGCCCAGCATCTCGGCGGTCAGCGCCGCGGTCGCGCGGTCGACCACCGCCGCCGTCAGCTCGGGCCCGCCGAGCCGCAGCGCCGGTGCCGCGTCGAACCGCACGGCCGCGTGGCTGCGCGAATCGGCCATCTGTCGCGGCGAGCGGGTCACGCCTTCCGCGCCTGCAACCAGATACAATCCGTCGTCGGCTGCGACCACGAACGCCTGCGCCGAATCGCCCTCGGCGACGAACGCCTTCTCGCCGGTCAGCCGCCCGTCGGCGACGCGCGTCTTCATGACCATCGTCGCATGTACCGGGCCCTCGTCGACCGCGAGCGTCGCCACGATCTCGCCGGCGGCGATGCGGGGGAGCCACTCGGCCTTGGCCTCCTCGGACGTGCCCATCGCGATCGCCGCCGCCGCGCTGGCCGTCGAGGCGAGCGGCGAGGCGGTCAGCGTGCGGCCGAGCTGTTCCAGCACCAGCCCCAGCGACAGCCAGCCGAACGCCGAGCCGCCATGCTCCTCGGGCACGACGATCCCCGCCCAGCCCATCTGGCCGATCGCGCTCCAGGCGTCGGCGTCGAACCGCTCGGGCGGCGCCGCAGCGCGCAGGCGGCGGAAGGCGGTGACCGGCGACTCATTGTTCGCCCATTCGCGCGCCATGTCGCGCAGCATCACCTGTTCGTCGTTCAGCACCGCCATCGTCTCAAGTCCCTGATAAGGTTGGCGGGAGGTCCGGCCGGGCCCATGCCTCAGGCCGTCCTCCCGCTCTCACCCCTCTCCAAACCGGATGTTCGAACTATTGGTGATCCAGCATCCCCAGGATGCGCTTGGCGATCACGTTGTTCTGGATCTCGCTGGACCCGCCATAGATCGACACGGCCTTGCCCCACAGCCATGCGCGCGTCTGGTGCAGCTCCTCTTCCGAGAAGCCCTCGCCTTCCCAGCCCAGGCCGTTCATGCCCATGATCTCGATGCCGAGTTCGGCGCGATCCTGGACCACGCGCGCGCCGACGTTCTTCATGATCGACGACGCCGCCGACGGCCCCTGGTTCGATTTCGACTCCAGCGCCGCGCGGCGCAGCGTCAGCGCGAAGGCGCGGCTGTCCATCTCGTGCCGGACGATCCGCATGCGCAAATCGGGATCGGCGACCCGGCCCTCGCCGTCGACGCCGCGATACGCCTTGGCGGTCTCGCTCACCGGCCGGCCGCCAAGCAGCTTGCTCGAACTGCCACCGCCCGACAGGCTCGACCGCTCGTGCTGGAGCAGCCGCTTGCCGATCGTCCAGCCCTCGCCCTCGCGGCCGACCAGATTGCCCTTGGGCACGCGCACGTCGGTGAAGAACGTCTCGCAGAACGGCGAGGAACCGGAGATCAGTCGGATCGGCTTCACCTCCACGCCGGGCGACTTCATGTCGATCAGCAGGAAGCTGATGCCTTCATGCTTCTTCGTCCGATCGGTACGGACGAGCGCGAAGCATTTGTCCGCCCACTGGCCACCGCTCGTCCAGGTCTTCTGGCCGTTGACCAGATAGTGGTCTCCGCGATCCTCGGCGAAGCACTGGAGGCTCGCGAGGTCGGACCCCGCGCCCGGCTCCGAATAGCCCTGGCACCAGCGGACCTCGCCGCGCGCGATGGCGGGGATGTGCTCGCGCTTCTGCGCTTCCGTGCCATATTCGAGCAGTGTCGGCCCGAACATCATCACGCCCATGCCGCCGATCGGGTTCCAGGCGCCGGCCCGCGCCATCTCGTCCTGGAGCACCCGAGCCTCGGCGCGCGACAGCCCGCCGCCGCCATACTCCCTGGGCCAGGTCGGGACGCCCCAGCCCTTCGCGCCGATCGCTTGACGCCAGGCCTCCTCGTCGGCGCTCGGCTCGCTCGGTCCCTCGATCGCCGACATGCCGTTGTCGTTGCCGCGCAGCGAGGCGGGGAAGTTCGCGGCCAGCCAGTCGCGCACCTCGGCGCGGAAGGCGTCCGTCGGGTCGGCGAGCGGGCGCTCCTGCTCGGCGGCGGTATCGGCGATAGTGGCCATGCTCGGCTCCGGATCGGCGGTTCGAAGATCGGGTACGGCGCGCGCCATGCCATAGAACCGATCGGCCGCCAAGTCGGAACCGCCCGCCGTCGACAAATCCGCCGCTGCCGTTACTTGAAGCTATCCCGCTGGAGCCCCGATGTTTTCGCACCGCGCCATTCCCATCGTCCTCGCCGCGGTGCTGATCGACACGATCGGCTATGGCATCGTCCTGCCGGTGCTGCCGACGCTCATCACCCGGCTGGGCCATCTCGGCCTCGCGGACGCCACCCGGATCGGCGGGTGGCTGCTCGTCAGCTACTCCGCGGCGCAGTTCGTCTCCGGGCCGATCCTTGGCGCGCTGGGCGACCGGTTCGGGCGGCGCCCGGTGCTGATCGCGTCGATGGCGACCTTCGCGGTCGACTATGCGGTGATGGCGGCCGCACCGAGCCTGTGGTGGTTGTTCCTCGGCCGGGCGATCGCCGGGCTGACGGGATCGGTGACCGGCCCGGCGGGCGCGGTGATCGCGGACCTGACCAAACCCGCCGACCGCGCCGCCGCCTTCGGGCTGATCGGCGCGGCATTCGGCGCGGGCTTCATCCTCGGCCCGGCGCTCGGCGGCCTCGCGGGCACGTTGGGGCCGCGCGTGCCGTTCCTCGTGTCGTCGGCGCTCGCGGGCGCCAACGCGATCGTCATGGTGTTCCTGCTGCCCGAAACGCTGCCGCCCGAGGGGCGGCGCCCGTTCCGCTGGCGCGACGCGACCGTGCTCGGATCGTTCCGCCCGCTGTTCACCGCCGGCCGCGCGACACCGCTGCTGGCCGCCAACTTCCTGTGGCAGGTCGGCGGCGTCGTCTATCCCTCCGTCTGGGCGTTCTGGGCGACGTTGCGCTTCGGCTGGTCGGGACGCGAGATCGGCTTCTCGCTCACCTGGGTCGGGTTCATGATGGCGGTGGTCCAGGTCGGGCTGACCAAACGCGTGATCGCGAGGCTGGGCGAGCGGCGCGCGGCGATGCTGGGGCTGGGCTGCGGCGCCGCCTGCCTGCTCGCCTATGCCTTCACCACCCACCCGTGGCAGGTCTATGCCTTCTTCCTCGTCGGGTCGCTGACGGCGCTCGCCTGGCCCGCGCTCAACGGGCTGCTGTCGCGGTTGGTGGACGAGCGTCATCAGGGCGCGCTTCAGGGCGGGATCGGTGCATCCAATTCGGTCGCCTCCATCCTCGGGCCGCTGCTGGCCGCGCAGAGCCTGGCTATTGGGGCAAGTCATGGGTTCGACGGCCTCGCGTTCGTGCTGGCGGCGGCGTTGCTGGCGGCCGCGCTCGCGATCATCGCGACGCTCGTCCCGGCGAGCATCGTCGATCACGTTGACGCTCTCTGAGTTTCGAACATCCCGTATGGCGTTCGTCCTGCGCCTGCCGTAGCCAGCGGGGCGCGTTCGCTCGGCGGGAGGGGTCATGACGACGTTGGGTCAGGCATTGGCGGCGCTGGAGCCGCTGGACGGCGGCGGCTGGCGGGGCAGCGTGCCCGACAACTGGCTGCAGGGCCGCACCGCCTATGGCGGCTTCTCGGCGGCGCTGGCGCTTCATGCGGCCAAGATGTCGGACGCCGACCTGCCGCCGCTCCGCTCCGCGCAGGTGGCGTTCGTCGGGCCGTTGGCGCGCGCGATCACCGTCACCGCGCAGCGGCTGCGACGCGGGCGCAACGCCGCCTTTATCCAGGCGGACGTGGCGAGCGAGGCGGGCCTGGGCTTGCGCGCGACGTTCGTCTTCATGGCGCCGCTCGCCTCGGAGGTGGACCACAGCACCGGGACGGCGCCGGACTTCCCCGTGCCTGCCCCGGACGCGACGTCGGTCCGCGCGCCGCCGGGGGTGGCGTTCGCGCAGAACTTCGCGTTCGTCGAGCGTCGCGATCCCGATCGCCCCGTCGGCGAATGGCTGCGCTGGGGCCGCCTCCGCGAGCGTGAGGGGCTCGACCCGGAAGTGGAGCTGATCGCGATCGCCGACGCACTGCCGCCGTCGGCGCTTCGGATCGTCGGTCGCGTGGCGCCGGTGAGCTCGATGACCTGGCTGATGAACGTGCTCGCGCCGCCGGTGACGCGCGACGGCTGGTGGCTGCTGCGCGCGACGAGCGATCACGCGCGCGGCGGTTTTTCGAGCCAGACGATGGCGATCTGGAACGCGGACGGGCAGCCGATCGCGGAGCAGACGCAGGGGATCGCCGTGTTCGTCTGATCGGCGGCGCGTCGGGGCGGGCGTCGCTACATACGGGCACGCGTTGCGACATCTTGCGACAGTCGTGCGCGACCGGCGACATAATGGCGCGACACCCGGCCTTCAGGACTCGGGTCTGCCACCACTGTCATGGAGCGCGTTGCATGATGAACCGGATCGCCGTCGCAGCCCTTTTGTCGAGCCTCGTCGCGCTGCCCGCGCTGGCGCAGCAGGCCAGCCCCTACCCCGATCCGGCGGCGCAGACCGGTGCCACGCCCACTGGCGCGCCGATGCGCGGCCCCGGGCGCGGCGGCGGTGGTGGCGGGGGCGGCGGAGCGGGGATGATGCGGATGGCGGACGCCAACGGCGACGGCATCGTCACGCGCGCGGAATATACGGCTGCGGTCGACGCGCGCTTCGACCGGATGGACCGGAACCACGACGGTGTCCTGTCGCCCGACGAGATGCCCGCGCGCGGCGAATGGCGTGGCGGGCGTGGCGGTCAGGGCGGCGCCGATGCGCCCCCCCCGCCGCCGCCCAACGCCCTGTCGCCGCAGGCGACCGGCACCCCGCCGGCTCCGGCCTATACCGCCGGTCGCCCGCCCGAGACGCGCGACCAGTATCGCGCGGCGGCGATGCGGCGCTTCGACCGGATGGACACCAACCATGACGGGCGGATCGATCAGGCGGAGATGGCGGCGCCGCCGCCGGGGCGGCCGATGCGCGGCGGGATGGGCGACGCGCCGCCGCCCGCCGGCCAGTGATCGACGGCGGCCGATCGTGACGGGCGCCTCTCCCATCGCATCGGCCGCCTCCTGGCCCGCTGTCCGGTCGTGCGATCCATGCTAGGCGTCGACGCCGTGGGTGACGTACCGCACATCCTGCTCGTCGACGACGAACGATCGATCCGCGAGCCCTTGGCGCAGTACCTGACCCGCCAGGGGCTTCGCGTGACGCAGGTCGGCGACGCGGCCGCCGCGCGCACCCGGCTCGCGGCCTATGCGATCGACCTCGTCATCCTCGACATCATGATGCCGGGCGAGGACGGCTTGAGCCTCGCCCGCCACATCCGCGCGACCGGCGACCTGCCCGTCATCCTGCTGACCGCGCGGACGGAGGAGACCGACCGCATCCTGGGCCTGGAGATGGGCGCGGACGATTACGTCACCAAGCCGTTCTCGCCGCGCGAACTGGCGGCGCGGGTGAAGGCGATCCTGCGCCGGGCGGCCACCGGCGGCACGCGCCAGCATGCGCCCGAGGCGAACTCCTATGGCTTCGCGGGCTGGGTGCTCAAGTCGGGCGAGCGCGCGCTGGTCGACCGGGAGGGCGTGTCGGTGCCGCTGTCGACGGGCGAGTATAATCTGCTGCTCGCGCTGGTCACCCGCCCGCGCCAGGTGCTGACCCGCGACCAGCTGCTCGACCTGACGCAGGGGCGCGAGGCGGCGGCGTTCGATCGCGCGATCGACAACCAGGTCAGCCGCCTGCGCCGCAAGATCGAGGCGGATCCCAAGTTGCCGGAGATCATCAAGACGGTCTGGGGCGGCGGCTACACGCTGGCGGCGGAAGTCACCCGACTTTGAGGCTGCCGGCACCACGCAGCCTGACCGGTCAGTTACTGCTGCTGGTCGCGACCGCGCTGTTCGTGGCGCAGGCGATCAACTTCACCCTGCTGCTGGGCGAGCGCCGCGCGCAGCGGCTGGAGCAGGCCGTCGGCCCCGCGGTGACGCGGTTGACCGATGCGGTGGAGCGCGAGGCCGCCGGCCGGCCGATCCGCGCCGATCGCGGCCGCATCCGTCGCCTAGCCGCCGACCCGATCGCCGCCGGACTGCCGCGACGGCCGGAAGTCGCCGCCGGCATCGCGCGCGCGCTGGCGGAGGCCGGCTTCCACCCCGGCCGGATCGACACGGGCGTGCGACCGATCGACCCTGCGGAACCGTGGCTGATCCGCATCCCGCCGCCGCAGCGTGAACGGTTGCTGCGCTACGGCTCCGAGATCCAGATCGCGGTGGAACAGCCCGGCCGCGGCTGGCTGGTGCAGAGCGCGCCGTGGACCCGGTTCGACGGCGGGCTGATCTGGCGGCTCGCGGGCCAGACGCTGATCCTCTACATCGTCGTGCTGCTGCCGATGCTGTGGATCGCGCGCGGCATCGCCCGGCCGCTGCGCGATCTCGCCGACGCCGCCCGCGCGTTCGCGCCCGGCGGTCGGGCGGAGCCGCTCGGCGAGGCGGGGCCGCCCGACGTGCGCGCGCTGATCGCCGCGTTCAACGCGCTGCGCCTGCGCGTCACCGCGATGCTGGAGGAGAAGGACCGGATGCTCGGCGCGATCGGCCACGACCTGCGCACGCCACTCGCCGCGCTGCGCGTCCGGATCGAGTCGGTGGAGGACGAGACCGACCGCGCGCGCATGGCCGACACGATCGCGGAGATGAGCCGGACGCTCGACGACATCCTGTCGCTCGCCCGCGTCGGCCACCCGAGCGAGCCGATGACCGACGTCGACCTTGCGGCGCTGGTCGATGCGGTGGTGGAGGATTTCCGCGATCTGGGGTGCGAAGTGACGTTCGTCCCCCCGGATCCGCTGGCGAACCGGCTGACGATGCGGCTGCGCCCGTCGCTGATGCGGCGCGCGGTCCGCAACCTGATCGAGAACGCCGTCAAATACGGCGAGGCTGCGACGGTGACGCTCGTGCCGGGCACGGACGCGGTGTCGATCGTGGTGGCCGATGCCGGGCCCGGCATCCCCGAGGACCGGATCGCGGCCGTGTTCGACCCGTTCACCCGGCTGGAGGGATCGCGCAACCGCGACACCGGCGGCATCGGGCTTGGCCTGGCGCTCGCGCAGGCGATCGTTCGCGACGCGGGCGGCGACGTGCGGCTGGCGAACCGGGCGGGCGGCGGGCTCGACGCCACGATCGTCCTGCCGCGCCGGTCGCGGATGGAGGCTTGAGCGGTCGCGGGCCAAGCATCCCGGAAAAAGTAGGTAACAGTAGGTAACACCAAAACGCATTTGGCCGGAGGCGCGGATACCGCCAGCAAGGAACAGGTTTCGGCGATCGAAAGAGCGGGCGACGGACCAGGACCCGACGCGAAGCTTGGCAAGCTTGTCATCGTCGTTCCAACATCGCAAGCGGCGGCGATGACCGACGCCGACCTGATCGATCGTTTCCTCGCCCAACTGGCGCGCGTAGCGGGTGGCAATCGGCGGCGGTGGCGGCTGGTGCTGGGCGCGGTCCGTCTGCACGACGTCGCCACGCATCCCCACTGCAACTGGTCGATCGCGCCGACGGGGACGGTCGACGAGGTCGCGGAGGTGGAGCGCGTCGCGGATGAGTTGCGGCTGCGGTATCCGATCGTCGGCTAGGCACTTCGATCGGTTCGCATATCAATTCCGTTCGTCCCGAGCGAAGTCGAGGGACATGAACCGACCGGAAGAGGTGTCTCGACTTCGCTCGACACGAACGGTCTTGGGGATTGGAAGAGTTCGGAGGAGAAGGGCATCATGCGCGTTCTGGGGTTCATGAGCGGCACCTCGCTCGACGGTGTCGATGCGGCGATCCTAGAAACGGATGGGGAGGTCGTGACCGGCTTCGGTCCGGCGCTGCTGCTCGCCTTCTCCGACGCCGAGCGCGCGCTGCTGTTGCGCGCCACCGCCGATGCGCTGGCCGGCGACGGCGCCGAGCCGTGGCCGGCGAGCTTCGCCGAGGCGAGCGACGCGATCATCGCCGCCCATGTCCGCGCCGCCCGTGCCCTGCTGGCGAGACCTGACGCGGGGACGATCGAGCTGGTCGGCTTCCACGGCCAGACCGTCCTGCACCGGCCCGAGCGCGGGCTGTCGATCCAGCTCGGCGACCCGGCCGCGCTCGCCGCGGCGCTGGGGGTGCCGGTGGTGGCGCGGTTGCGGCAGAGGGACCTCGCCGCCGGTGGCCAGGGCGCGCCGCTGGTGCCGGTGTACCACGCGGCGCTCGCCGGCTGGCTCGGAGCGGAGCTGCCGGTCGCGTTCCTCAATGTGGGCGGGGTCGCGAACGTCAGCTTCATCGGGGCCGCTGGCGAACTGGTCGCGTTCGACACTGGCCCCGGCAACGGCCTGATCGACCTGATGCTCCAGCAGCGCACCGGCGAGCGCTACGACGACGGCGGCCGGATCGCCGCGGCGGGGCGCGTCGATGCGGGCGCGCTGGCCGCGATGCTGGCGAGCCCGTATCTCGATCGGCCCGGCCCCAAGTCGCTCGACCGCTACGATTTCTCGCTCGACGCGGTCGCCGCGCTGTCAGTCGAGGACGCCGCCGCGACGCTCACCACCTTCACCGCCGCCAGCGTCGCCGCCTGCGTGCGCCACCTGCCCGCCGCGCCCCGGCGCTGGATCGTGTGCGGCGGGGGCCGGCACAATCCGGTGCTGATGGCGGCGTTGCGCGAGCGACTGGGACAGGTGGACGACGCCGACACGCTGGGCTTGCGCGGCGATTTCCTGGAGGCGGAGGCGTTCGCCTTCCTGGCAGCGCGATCGGTGCGCGGGCTGCCGATTACGTTTCCGGGCACGACGGGGGTAGCGGCGCCGACGACGGGGGGTGAGGTGTTTGGGGCGAGGTAAGGACACCCTGGTCTCATCATCCGTCATCCCAGCGAAAGCTGGGATCGCTGCGAGGTTCGGTACTACGTCGGGGAGACCCCAGCGTGCGCTGGGGTGACGGTTGGTGCCGTGTGGACGGTGCGTCGGTCCGCGAGGCTTGGGCGTTTTCGCTGCATCTGCTAACGGCGCCGGATGCTCACCCTGTCCGACATCACCGTGCGCCTCGGCGGCCGCACGATCCTCGACGGCGCGTCCGCCGCGTTGCCGCCGCGCAGCCGGGTCGGGCTGATCGGCCGCAACGGTGCGGGCAAGTCGACGCTGGTGCGCGTGATCGCCGGTCAGCTCGATCCCGACACCGGCACCGCCGAGATGCCGCGCCGCACCCGGCTCGGCTATCTGGAGCAGGAAGCCCCTCACGGCATCGCCACCCCGTTCGACACGGTGCTCGCCGCCGACACCGAGCGCGAGGCGCTGATGGCGGAGAGCGAGACGTGCGAGGACCCCGATCGGCTCGGCGACCTCTACGAGCGGCTGGCCGCGATCGACGCCTATACCGCGCCGGCGCGCGCGGCGGGCATCCTCGTCGGCCTGGGCTTCGACGAGGACATGCAGGGCCGCCCACTCGACAGCTTCTCGGGCGGGTGGAAGATGCGCGTCGCGCTCGCGTCCCTGCTGTTCTCCGCCCCCGACGTGCTGCTGCTCGACGAGCCGTCCAACCACCTCGACCTCGAAGCAGTGATGTGGCTGGAGGACTTCCTCAAGTCCTACCCCGCGACGATCCTGCTCGTCAGCCACGAGCGGGACTTCCTCAACAACGTCGTCGACCACATCCTCCACCTCGATCGCGGCAAGCTGACGCTCTATCCCGGCGGCTACGACGCCTTCGAGCGCCAGCGCGCCGAGCAGCAGGCGCAACAAGCCGCCTCGCGCGTCAAGCAGCTCGCCGAGGTCGACAAGCTCAAGGACTATATCGCCCGCAACTCCGCCCGCGCCTCCACCGCCAAACAGGCTCAGTCGCGCCAGAAAGCACTTGCCAGAATGCAGCCGATCGCGGCGGTGCTTGACGATCCGTCCTTGTCGTTCCAGTTCCCAAACCCCGACGAGCTGCGCCCGCCGCTCGTCACGCTCGACATGGCGAGCGTCGGCTATGCGCAGACGCCGATCCTCAAGCGGCTGAACTTCCGGCTCGATCCCGACGACCGCGTCGCGCTGCTCGGCCGCAACGGCAACGGCAAGACGACGCTCGCCCGGCTGCTGGCGGCGCAGCTCAGCCCCATGGAGGGCGACATGGCGGCGTCGGGCAAGATGCGCGTCGGCTATTTCACCCAATATCAGGTGGAGGAACTCGACCGCAACGACACGCCGCTCGAGCACATGACCCGGCTGATGAAGGGCGCGAGCCAGTCGGCAGTCCGGGGCCAGCTCGGCCGGTTCGGCTTCTCGGGCGACAAGGCGACGACCCGCGTCGGCAAGCTGTCGGGCGGCGAGCGCGCGCGGCTGGCCTTGGGCCTCATCACCCGCGATGCGCCGCACATGCTGATCCTCGACGAGCCGACCAACCACCTCGACGTCGATGCGCGCGAGGCGCTGATCCAGGCGCTCAACGCCTATACGGGCGCGGTGGTGATCGTCAGCCACGACCGGCACATGCTGGAGATGACGGCGGACCGCCTGGTGCTAGTCGACCAGGGCACCGCCAAGGACTTCGACGGCAGCCTCGACGATTACATCGCGCTGATCCTAAAGGGCGATGGCGCGAGCGGCGGCGGCAAGGGATCGGGCAAGAAGGACAAGAAGCGGGAGGCGAAGGCCCGCGAGCAGCGCGCGGCGCTAGGCAAGCAGGCGAAGGACGCGGAGGCGGCGCTGGGCAAGCTGCAGGACCGGCTGGCCGCGATCGACCGCGCGATGGGCGATCCCAGGGCGGCGGCGCCGGAGCTCGCGAAGCTGACGATGACCGAGCTGATGAAGCGGCGCGCGGACCTCCAGGCGCAGATCGACGCGGCGGAGGCGGCGTGGCTGGCGGTGACCGAGGAGTTGGAACTGGTGACGGCGTAAAGTTCATCCTCCCCCGCCAGAGGGAGGTGGCCGGCGCAGCCGGACGGAGGGGGAGGCACCCCAAACGTCAGCCAGTCCTCCCCCTCCACCAGCTTCGCTGGTCCCCCTCCCCCTTGCGGGGGAGGATTAGGTTTGCGCCCACGATCACGGCTGCGCCGTCCTCTTGACCCCACCGCCGAAATCGCGCCCTACTCGCCCATGACCGCCGCTCTCTCGGCCAGCACGATCGCGTGCGTCGATTGCGGGACGCGGCAGATGCTGCCGCCGCGCGCGCGGGACAGCATCGCGGAGTGCGTCGCCTGCCGCAACATCCTGGAGCGCACGCACGGGCGCAGCGTGACCGGCGCCCTCGCCTGTTCGGCGGCGACGCTGATCCTGCTGATCCCGGGCAATATCGGCACATTCCTCGTCACCGAAGCGCTGGGCGTGTCGCGGCACAGCGTCGTCGCGTCGGCGGGCACGGCGATGTACCGGGACGGATGGCCGCTGCTCGCGCTGGCGATCCTGCTGTTCGCGGTCGTGTTCCCGATCGTGCGGTTCGCGCTGCTGACGCTGGTGTTGGGCCTGATCGAGCGCGGCGCGAACCCGCCCTGGCTCGGCCGCGCATTCCGGTGGGCCAACGCGCTCGAGACCTGGGCGATGCCCGACGTGTTCCTGATCGGGCTAGCGGTCGCCTATGCGCGGCTGCACGCCTCGATCGCCGTCCATCTGGGCGCCGGCGCGCTCTGTTACATCTTCGCGGGCGTGCTCTCGCTGTTCGTGCGCGCGACGCTCGACAAGGCGGAGGTGTGGCGCCGCATTGCGCCCGACACCGACGTCCCGCCCGACGTCCAGAGCGTCTCCTGCCACGCCTGCGAGCAGTTGCACCCCGCCGATCGCACGCGCCACCCGTGCAGCCGCTGCGGCCGGACGTTGCGGCGGCGGCTGAAGGAGTCCCTGCCCCGCACGCTCGCGCTGACGATCGCGGCGGTGCTGCTCTACATCCCGGCGAACCTCTATCCGCTCGCGACGCTGCCGATCAACTTCCGCCCCGTGAAATACACCGTGCTGCAGGGCGTGATCGACCTCGTCCAGGCGCATCTGCTGGGCCTGGCGCTGCTGGTATTCACCGCCAGCTTCGCGATCCCCGCGTTGAAGCTCGCCGGGCTGGCCTGGTGCGTGACGTCGGTGCTGCGCCGATCCGACAAGCGCCTGGTCCCCAAGACGCGCGCCTATCGCGTGGTGGAGGAGATCGGCCGCTGGTCGATGGTCGATCCGTTCGTCATCGGCTGCTTCGTGCCGGTGATGCATTACAACGCGCTGATCTATGGCCGCGCAGAGCCCGCCGCCATGCCCTTTACCGCGGTGGTGATCCTGACCATCATCAGCGCCAGGACGTTCGACCCGCGGCTGATGTGGGACGCGGGCAGGAGGAAGCAGTGACGGACGAGCGAACCGGCCCAGACCCGCACGACGACGAGGCCGGGCACGAAGCGGGGCGCCACTGGCCGACCGCGCACCGCGTGCGTCGCCGCTGGCCAGGGCTCGTCTGGGCGATCCCGCTCGCGGCGTTGCTGGTCGTCGCCTATCTCGGCATCCGCTGGCTGACGACGCGCGGCACGGAGGTGACGGTGACGTTCGCCGACGCGGAGGGCGTGACGCCCGGCGACACCAAGGTGCTGGAGAACGGCGTGGAGGTCGGCCACGTCACGCGCGTCGCGCCGACCGGCGACGGCAAGGTCGTCCTGACGCTCAGCATGACCAGCCAAGCGGAGCCCGCGCTGAACACCGCGTCGCGCTTCTGGCTGATCGGCGAGCAGCCGTCGATCACCGACCTGCAATCAGTCCGCGCCGCGATCGCGGGCCTGATCGTGGGCCTCGCACCCGGCACCGGCGGCACGCCCAGCCACCATTTCGCGGGCCTCGACCGCGCGCCGCCGGTGATGCCGGGCGTCAAGGGCGGATATTACTACCTCGACACCAAGACGCTGGGTGGCGTGCAGCAGGGCGCGGCGGTGCTGTACGAGGGCGAGAACATCGGCACGGTGACGAACACCGGCTTCGCCGGCCTCGACCGGTTCCGCATCCAGCTGTTCATCAACGGTCCGTTCCAGAAGCTCGTGCGCCCCGGCGCGCTGTTCTGGCGCGGCAGTCCGTTCAAGGTGTCGCTGGGCGGCGGCGGGCTGTCGACGCAGATCGCCTCGCCGTCCAGCGTGTTCCAGGGATCGATCCAGTTCGACCTGCCCCCCGCCGCCCGCGGCGGCGCGCCCGTGCCGGCGGGGACGTCGTTCCCGCTCTACGACGGCGAAGGCGATGCCCGCAGCGGGCCGACCGGGCCGGAACAGCGCTACGACCTGGTGCTGCAGGGCGCGGCCGGGGACCTGACCAACGGCGCACCCGTGTCGCTGCTGGGGTATAAGGTGGGCGAGGTCCGCTCGGCCAGCCTCGTTTTCGCGCCGGGATCGCGCCGGCCCTACACCGCCGCGACGATCGCGCTCTATCCGCTCAAGCTCGACGTGCGGCAGCCGGACGGGACGCCCGACGCGACGTGGCGCCGATCCACCGACGACGCCGTGCGGCGGCTGCTGACGCAGGGCTATCGCGCGACGCTGGTGCAGACGATCCCGCTGGTGGGCGGCCATGCGATCACCTTGGCTCAGGTCGCGGGACGACAGGGCCCCGCGACGCTGATGGCGGGCGCGGGCAATCCGGTCATCCCGGTCGCGCCGGCTCCGGGTGACGTCGGCGGGCTGGTGGACCAGGCCAATGCGGTGCTCGCCAAGGTCAACCGCATGCCGCTGGAGCAGATCGGCGACAATGTGCGCGCGCTGACGGCGAACCTCGGCCGGATCACCGGATCGCCGCAGGTGCAGGACAGCCTGGTCCATCTCGACGCGACGCTGAAGCAGCTCGACGGCATCACGAAGGTGGCCCAGCCGCAGATCGGGCCGCTGATGGCCAAATTGAACGACACGGCGGCTGAGCTGCAACAGACCGCCGCGGCTGCGAAGGACATGCTTGGCGGCGGCGGCGCCAATCAGGACGAGAGCCTGCCCGAGGCGGTGCGCCAGATGACGGAGGCGGGCCGTTCGATCCGCGCGCTGACCGACTATCTCGGCCGGCACCCGGAGGCGCTGCTGCGCGGCAAGACCCAGGAACGGGCGAAGGAGAAATGACGGTGCGCTACGCTCTTCCTGTCGCAGTCGCGGGCGCGCTTCTCCTGAGCGGGTGCGGCCATAGCCCGGCGGCGACGTTCCTGACGATCGATCCCGCGCCGCCCGCCGTCGGCGCGTCCGCCGCCTATGCCGGCCCGCCGCTGAGGGTGCCGTTCGTCCATGTGCCGGCGACGCTCGACCGGCCCGAGTTCGTGCATCAGGTGGCGGCGGGCACGCTGGCGGTCGACGATTTCGCGCGCTGGTCCGCGCCGCTCGGCCGGCTCGCGCGCGACACGCTGATCCGCGATCTCGTCCAGCGGCTGCCCGCGGGATCGGTGCTCGCGCCCGACGCGGCGCCCGCCAAGCCGGAGGTGATGGTCCAGGCGACGGTGCTGGACTTCACGCCGGCGGGCACCACGGCGACGATGACCGTCTCTTACCGTGTCGGCCTCTCGCCCGTGCCGCGCGTCGTCCAGCTTCAGGCACCGCTCGCCGGGCCGACGCCGGTCGCTGCGGCGCAGGCGTGGAGCGCGCTGGTGGGGCAGCTCGCCGACCGGATCGTGACGGACCTGCCGGCGCCACATTGACCGTCACCCCAGCGAACGCTGGGGTCGCTGCGACGTAGAATACCCGCCTCGAAGAGATCCCAGCCTTCGCTGGGATGACGGCGGGGAGGGTCAGGCGGCCGGCGCCGTCGCCTCCTGCGGCACCGCCGTCGCCTCCTGCGGCGGCGTCATCCACTGGCGCCATACCAGCAGCAGCGCGGCCATCACCACGGGGCCGACGAACAGGCCCACCAGCCCCATCTCGTCGAGCCCGCCGAACGCACCGATCATCGCGAGCAGGAACGGCAGTTCCACCGCGCTGCCGATCACGCTCGGCTGGATCACGTTGTCGCCGATCGTCATCACCACCGCGCCGAACCCGAACAGCAGCGCCGCCGCCAGCAGGTGCGCGGTGCCCAGCAGGATCAGCGTCGCGAGTCCGAACGCCAGCCAGGCGCCGAACGGCACGAGCGCCAGCACGACGGTGAAGGTCGCGAACAGCAGCGGCTGCGGCACGCCGGCCACCGCATAGCCCACGCCGATCAGCGCGCCCTCACCCACCGACACCAGCACCGTGCCGTTGACGGTCGCGCGCACCGCCGCGGTCATGCGGGTAAGGAAATCGCCCCCGAACGCGCCGAACATGCGGACCGCGACCAGCCGGCCCTGCTCCGCGATCGCGTCACCCCGCGCGAGCAGCGACACGAGCGCCAAGAGCGTGATGAGGAACATCGCCGATCCCCGTGCCACCTCGCCGCCGATCGACCGCGTCCAGCCGAGGATCGACCCGGCGCTGAGGCCCCCCAGCAGCGCATTGGCGCCCTGCGGCGTGCCCAGATGCCCCTGCCACCAGCCGGCGGCGCGGCTGCCGACCAGCGGCAGGCCCGCCAGCCACGACGGCTGCGACAGGCCCGACCGCTGCACATGCTGCACCCAGTCGATCGCGCCCTGGCTCTCCTGCGCGAGCGTGACGGCGGCGAACGACAGCGGCAGGATCACCAGCAGCGCGGTCGCGAGCGTGAAGCCCGTCGCGAGCAGGCCCGGCCGGCCCGGCATCCGCACGGCCGCCCGGCGGAACAGCGGCCATTCGGCGATCGCCAGCACCGCGCCCCAGGCGATCGGCGTCAGGAACGCGGACGCCAGCCACCCGGCCAGCGCCAGGATCAACAGCGTCAGCCACAATTGCCGGTTGCGCACCGCCCGCGCCTCGTCGTGCGGCGTGATCGGGGCCCCACCCGCTGCAGCATCATCCATGTCGTCGCCCTCTGTCGATCGCGGCCCCTACCGCAGTTTGGTGCTCCCGTAGCGATCATTGGCGAGGATTGGAACGCGCCCGAACGGCACAGGTCGGTCGCCCGCTTATCTGGTGGACGCGGTGACGCCACCGATGCACGTTGCCATCGACGCGACGGCGGTGACCATGCACCGGCCGGCATGAGGGATGTGCAACAGATGATGAAGCGGTCGATGTTCCTGGTGGCTTCCGCCCTGGCTACGATCGGGGCCACGATCGGCGCGGCGCCGGTGCCGGCGTCCGATGGTCCGTTCGCGACGCGCAGCACGCTGCCGTTCGAGGCGCCGCCGTTCGACCGGATCACCGACGCGGATTATCAGCCGGGGTTCGAGGCGGGCATGGCCGAACAGCTCGCCGAGATGCGCCGGATCGCCGCCGATCCCGCGGCGCCGACCTTTGACAACACGATCGCCGCGATGGAACGGTCCGGCGCGATCCTGCGCCGCGTTTCGGCGGCGTTCGGCGCGGTCAACCAGGCCGACACCAATCCGGCGCGGCAGGCGGTGCAGAAGGCGATGGCGCCCAGGCTCGCCGCGCACAACGACGCGATCTACCTCGACCCGGCGCTGTTCGCGCGCGTGAAGCGGCTGTACGACGCGCGCGAGACGTCGGGCCTCGATCCGCAGCAGCGGCAGGTGCTCGACATCATCTACCAGCGCTTCATCCGCGCGGGCGCGCAGCTGTCGGCGGCGGACAAGGCGACGTTGCGCGATCTCAATGGCCAGTTGTCGATGCTGCAGACCGCGTTCGTCCAGAAACTGCTGGCGGCGACCAAGGCCGGCGCGCTCGTCGTCGACGATCCGGCGGCGCTCGCCGGCCTGGGCGACGGTGGCATCGCGGCGGCGGCGGAGGCCGGCCGGCAGCGCGGGCTGCCCGGCAAGTGGGTCGTGCCGCTGCAGAACACCACGCAGCAGCCCGCGCTGGCGTCGCTGAGCGACCGGGCCACGCGCGAGCGCCTGTTCGAGCGGAGCTGGATGCGCAGCGAACGCGGCGACGCCAACGACACGCGCGACACCGCGGCCACCATCGCGCAGCTCCGCGCGCGCAAGGCCGCGCTGCTGGGCTTCCCCGACTGGGCGTCGTACGTGCTCGCCGACCAGATGGCGAAGACCCCGGCCGCCGCGGAAGCCTTCATGGCCAAGCTGATCCCGGCCACCGCCGCGCAGGAGCGGCGCGAGGCGGCGGCGATCGACGCGGTCATCAAGACCCAGGAGAGCAAGACCGGGGGCGGCGGCTTCACCGTCCAGCCGTGGGATTGGGACCGCTACGCCGAACAGGTGCGCCACGCGCGCTTCGACCTCGATCCCAATCAGGTGAAGCCGTATTTCGAGCTGAACGCGGTGCTGGAAAAGGGCGTCTTCTTCGCCGCCACCCAGCTTTACGGCGTGACGTTCAAGGAACGCCACGACATCCCCGTCTATCAACCCGACGTTCGCGTGTTCGAGGTATTCGATCGCGACGGCAAGCATCTCGGCCTGTTCTATTGCGATTACTTCAAGCGCGACAACAAGCAGGGCGGCGCCTGGATGAGCAGCTTCGTCGGCCAGTCGGCACTGCTCGGGACGTCGCCGGTCGTCTACAACGTCGCCAACCTGCCCAAGCCCGCGGCCGGCCAGCCGGCGCTCATCAGCTTCGACGACGTGACGACGATGTTCCACGAGTTCGGCCATGCGCTGCACGCGCTGTTCTCGACCATCGACTATCCCTCGCTCGGTGGCACGGCGCGCGACTTCGTCGAGTTCCCGTCGCAGTTCAACGAGCATTGGGCGCTCGAT